>CAXUCS010000349.1:0-3341 GCA_964249365.1 uncultured Caulobacteraceae bacterium
GTCATAGCCCCGTCCTCTCAGGAGTTGGGGCCTCCGGCAAACCCGGGGCGGTTCATGTCGGCCATCCTGGTAAGAGTTGAGGTGTCGCGAGTTGGAAGCGGAGCGGACTCTGTCGAGCGCCGCCTTGCGGACACGGCGCAATGACGGATGCCGCGGGTGATACGATCGGCTGAGGGCTGCCTGTTGTCGGCGGCGTCGCTCTGGCGTCGCGACATCTGAACTGGTCGCCATCAGCGCGCGCGAGGGGCGGCCGCCTCCAAGTCCGTCTCACGCAGCCAGCCCTGCACGGGTTGGCGACCGTCCACGTACTCCACATGCACGAAGCCGCCCGTCTGAAAGGTGATCCCGACGACGTCGCCGCGGGTGACGTAGCCCCGCCTGGGGGCGCCTCCGGGCGTGTCGCTGAAGTGGGCGCGAGGCGTGTGCACCTCCCGCAGCTCAAGCCAAGACCGCTTCGTCCCAAGCGCGTCGGAGAAGGGCATCCCCTTGAAGTCGTCGCCGGTCATGTCACAGCCGCCCGGGTTCTCGTCCAGGCTCAGCGTCGCCGTGCCTCCGCGCACCGTCAGCCGACCGCGAATACGCTCATCTGGCGGATCATCGCCCGGCCACCAGGTCAGGACGGGCGCTTGCGTGTTCCCCGGCTTCCAAGCGCCCGTGAGCGCGAAGCCGCATGTGAACTGCGGCGCCTGACCCGTGCCGTTTCCCACCCGCGCGTCGTTGAACGCCCCTGACACGCGACCGCCGGAGAAGGCCAGCTTCAGCTGCCCGTAGTCGCCGGAGGCAGGCAGCGGCGCGGCCGATGCGACGGCGGCGGCGGCGAGCAGGAAATGGATCATTGTCGAGCCATAGCGCGCAGAGCCTGCCCCACCCGGTGCGGAGTTCAGGTCTCGCCTTTATGGCAGCGTTCAGCCCTGGTCGCCAAACATGACGACCGGCTCGCTGGCGGGCGCGGGGCGATCTAGGTCTTATGTGGGCAGGGGAGTGGGGCGGCCTCACGATGATCTCGGTGTCGCGCCGCTTGGCGCTCGGCGGCCTGCTCGTCATCCTCGCCGGCTGCAGCCGCGGCGGGGATCGCCGCTCGCGCCTGGCGGTGATGATCAAGCCAAGCTCAACGCCTACACCGATGGCTATAACATCGTCATCGGCGAGTTCGGCCTCAAGCAGCAACTCGACGACTATCAGAAAGCCGGCATCAACGGGGCGCATCCCATGCCTCAAGCCGTGTACCTCACGGGCGGTTGGCTGGATCAGGCCCGCGCCAAGCTCCAGGCGGCGCGCGCCATGCCGGGAGGAGGCCTTGCGGACGTGGACACCGCGGCCGACCGCTTCCTTCCCGCCCTGCAGCAGGTCCTGACCCACGAGGGGAGCCTGAACGGCTACTACCAGAGCAAGGCCTGGCGCGACGACGGGTTGGCGCGCGGCAAGCGCGAGGATCCCTTGCTGGTCGGCGAGTTCCGTACAGCCTTCGCGACGGCCGCCCGCTCGACACCGCCCTGACCCGGGCGCGTGATACACGGAAACGCGCTCAGCTCGCCGTGGTCTGCCCCCACGGGGTGATCCAGGTGGAATGTTAGTGGAATGTCGGCTTTAGCGCTACGTCTTGGGTGGGCGGGGGAGCGCCACCCAAAGCTGGCGACCCCGCCCATGACGCGCCGTTGCAGCTTGGTGGTAGGATAGCCTCGGGTGCTGGCGGGACGTAGCCAAGCGAGCTATGCGGACGCACGGTGTTGAAGTGGTTGCGCCACTTCTCGATCAGGACCTCGGCTTCACGCAGGCTAGAGAAGACCTCCAGGTTCAGCAGCTCGTCACGAAGCTTGCTGTTGAAGCTTTCGCAGTAGCCGTTCTCCCATGGGCTGCCGGGCTCGATATAGGCGGTCTGAGTTCCGACGTCAGAGATCCACTTGCGCAAGGTCAGGGCGATGAACTCTGGTCCGTTATCTGACCGTAAGTAGCCAGGCGTGCCTCTGACGATCATCACGTCGGCCAGGGTCTCCAGCACGTCGGTAGAGTTGAGCTTGCGCTTGACCCTTATGGCCAAGGCCTCGCGGGTGAACTCGTCGATCAGGCAAAGCATCCTGAACTTCCTTCCTTCGTGGGTCCGCGCCTCGACAAAGTCGTAGGACCAGACGTGGTTGGGCCAGCTGGCGCGCAGGCGCATGCACGAGCCGTCGTTGAGCCAGAGGTGGCCCCGTTTCGGTTGTTTCTGTGGGACTTTCAGCCCCTCTCGCCGCCAGATGCGCTGCACCCGCTTGGCGTTCACCGGCCAGCCTGCACTACGCAGGAGGGCGGTGATCCGCCGAT
This sequence comes from uncultured Caulobacteraceae bacterium, assembly GCA_964249365.1. Lineage (GTDB taxonomy): Bacteria > Pseudomonadota > Alphaproteobacteria > Caulobacterales > Caulobacteraceae > CAHJWH01. The sequence goes on from CAXUCS010000349.1 coordinate 2,302, forward strand.
ACCCGTAGCGGCCATACTCCTTGGCCAGCTCGATGATGTCAGCGGTCAGCGCCGCCTCATCGTCACGGGTGCGGGGTGGCTTGCGCTGGGTGGATCGGTGCTGGCCAAGGACCTGGCAGGCCCGGCGCTCGGATACGTCGAGCTCGGCTTTCACCTTCTCCACACAGGCACGGCGGCGAGCGGGGCTTAGTAGTTTCCCCGGGCGGCCTCCGTCAGGATCAGCTTGTCCAAGGTCAGATCCGACACCACTCGCCGCAGCCTGGTATTCTCCAGCTCCAGCGCCTTCAGCCGCTTGACCTGGTCAGACTTCATGCTGCCGTACTCGGCTCGCCAGCGGTAGTAGGTCTGCTCTGACACAGCGATCGAGCGCGCCGCCTCCGCAATCGACTTGCCCTGTGCCGTGAGCACCTCAAACTGCCGCAACTTGGCGACGATCTCCTCAGGCTTGGCGTGCTTTCCCATCTGATCCTCCTCGGGCCGCAGCCCTCAATGTGGGCGGATCACTTCGCGGGGGTCAGACCAGCGGCCAGGTCCGGCGAGCCGCTGAGGAAGGTCAGCGGGGCGAACTGGGTCCAGGCGTTCACGGCGTTGACCGTGTTCTGGGTCAGGTCGAACGCCACGGCGAGCAGAGCCAGGAAAGGGCCGCTCGGCGCCAGCAGGCGGTAGATGATCAGGGTCGCCGGGATAGCCAGCACATTGGTCATCATCTCGGCCGCGAAGCCGAGGCGGAAGGTCCCCTGGTGGCCCATGATCGCCTGCGCGGTGGCGGCGGGATCGCCGGCCACGATCAATCCTTGCCGCCCCACCAGCTCGGCATAGCCGCCGAGCACGATCACCAGCACATAGAGGAGGCCGGCGACCCGGGCCTCAAGCTTTGGTGAGCCAACTTTCAAGTGCTGGACCATGCTTGCTGAACTCCGTCGCCTCAGTCCTCGGGACGGTAGCTTGGCGAATCGGCAGGTACAGTGCAGGAGAGACGAGCGGCGGAAACGGCAGGTCAGGAGGCGATCAGGCGCGATAAGCTGCTGTTCGACATGGAG
>CAXUCS010000350.1:0-961 GCA_964249365.1 uncultured Caulobacteraceae bacterium
GGCAGACACACCCGACCGACCGATTTCAACCCCTTTGGCCCCCGTAGCCAGGTGGTCGTCCCATGCTGATCCGATCGAGAACCGCCCAGATCCTCGGCCTGGCGCTCGCCCTGGTCGCCCCGAGCCTCGCCCTGGCCCAGGCCATCAACCTGGACCTCGGCACGGGCGGCGGCCTGACCGACCGGGTGGTCCAGCTGGTGGCGCTCCTCACGGTGCTGAGCCTCGCGCCCTCCATCGTGATGATGACCACCTCCTTCGTGCGGATCGTGGTGGTGCTGAGCCTCCTTCGCCAGGCCATGGGGCTGCAGCAGTCGCCGCCGAACTCGGTGATCGTCAGCCTGGCCTTGTTCCTGACCGCCATCGTGATGGGGCCGACCTTCACCCAATCCTACAACGCCGGCGTCCGCCCGCTCCTGAACCACACCCTGGAGCTGCCCGCCGCCTTCCAGGCCAGCGCCGCGCCGGTGAAGAGCTTCATGCTGAGCCAGGTCGACCGCGACGACCTCGGCCTCTTCATCCGCCTGTCGCGTATCCCCAAGCCCGCGAGCGCGCAGGCCACCCCCATCAGCGTGGTCGCGCCCGCCTACATGATCAGCGAGCTGAAGCGCGCCTTCCAGATCGGCTTTCTCCTCTTCATCCCCTTCCTGGTGATCGACCTGGTGGTGGCGAGCGTGCTGATGAGCATGGGCATGATGATGCTGCCCCCCGCCACCGTCTCGCTGCCGTTCAAGCTGATCTTCTTCGTGCTGGTGAACGGCTGGCAGCTGGTCTGCGGCAGCCTGGTGCAGAGCTTCCGCCACGCGGCCGGCGGCTGAGGACCGCGCAACGGCCAGCCCTCCATCGGACTTCTTCCTTTCTGAGCCGCGGCGCTGAGACGGCAGGAGAGGCCCATGACCTACACAGAGACGTGGGGCGCCCAACGGCGGGGGGCGGCGGACCAAGGGAGCAGGGGAGAACGCGC
>CAXUCS010000350.1:971-2014 GCA_964249365.1 uncultured Caulobacteraceae bacterium
CGCCTTCGCGCGGCTGGCGGAGCAGAAGGTCTCCGGGCTGAAGCGCGCCCCGCTCGGCTTCGGCGTCGCAACCCTCCTGGCGGGCGCCTACATCGGCATCGCCTACGCCCTGGCGTTGACCGTCTCGGCGGGGCTGCCGGCGGGGGTGAGGCCCCTGACGCTCGGCGGCGTCTTCGGCATCGGCCTGATCCTGGTGGTGCTGGGCGGGGCGGAGCTCTTCACCGGACACGTCATGTACATGACCTTCGGCCTGGCGAAGCGGACGGTGAAGCCGCTGGACGCGCTCCTGATCCTCCTCACCGTCTGGATCGGCAACCTGATCGGCTCGGTGATCTTCGCCTTCCTCTTCGCCAAGGGCGGCGGCGGCGCGGTCTTCGCCGCGCCCGCCGACTACCTGCACGGCTTCATCGCCAAGAAGGAGGGGTCGAGCGTGCTGGCGCTCCTCTGCCGCGCGACCCTTTGCAACTGGCTGGTCTGCCTGGCGATCTGGCTGCCCTCGCGGCTGGCCAGCGACAGCGCCAAGATCATCGCCATGGCCTGGGTGCTTCTGGCGTTCGTGGCCCCGGGCTTCGAGCACTCCGTGGCCAACATGACCATCTTCACGCTCGGGATGCTGGCTCCCACGCCGACCGGCGACCTCTACGGCGCGGCCTACAACCTTCTCTGGGTGACGGTGGGCAACGTCATCGGCGGCGCCGTGCTGGTCGCCGGAGCCTACCTCCTGGCCTCCACGACCGACCCGCACGCGCCCGGGCTGAGCAGAACGATGCAGGGGCCCCGCCCATTTGGCGCAGGTCCGCCCGGCGGGGAGCCTGATTGAACCTCTTCGACCTCGCGGCCCTCTTCCTCGCCCTGGTGGCGGGCGTCGGCTGGGTCAACAGCCGCTGGCTCGGGCTGCCGCCGAGCGTGGCCATGCTGGCGGTGGGCGCGATCGGCTCGGTGGTGCTGACGCGGCTCGGCAACGCCGCCACCGCTGCGCCGGTGGCCCACGCCTTCCGCGACGTCGTCGCCCGGGTGAACTTTCCCGAGACGGTGGTCGGCTA
>CAXUCS010000350.1:2024-3312 GCA_964249365.1 uncultured Caulobacteraceae bacterium
CGGCTCCATGCCGGTGGACCTTCGCGAGCTCCACCGTCGCCGGGCGGAGGTGCTGACGCTCGCCACCTTCGGCGTCCTCGCCTCCACCGCGATCGTGGGCCTTGGCGTCTGGGGGATAGCGCGCGCGCTCGCCCTGCCCGTGACCCTGCCCTGGGCCCTGGTCTTCGGCGCGCTGATCAGCCCCACCGACCCGGTGGCGGTGCTCTCCGCGGTCAAGGCCGGGGAGCTCTCCCCGGCGCTCCAGGCCATCCTGCAGGGCGAGGCGCTGTTCAACGACGGGGTGGGGATCGTCGTCTTCCTGGCCGCGCTGGCCTTCGCCGCCGCGGGCGAGGCCGTGCAGCCGGGCTGGGCCGCCTTGCAGGTGCTGGGCCAGGCGCTGGGCGGTCTCCTGCTCGGCACGGTCGCGGGCCTGGTGGTGGTGCGCGCCATGCGGGCGATCGACGACTATGTGGTGGAGGTGACGCTCTCGCTGGCGCTCGCGCTCGGCGTCTACTCCGGGGGGCAGGCGCTGCACCTCAGCGGCGCGGTGGCGGCGGTGGCGGCGGGGCTCTTGGTCGGCGACACCGGCGTGCGCACCGCCATGAGCGCCCAGACCCGCCGCTACCTCCTGGGCTTCTGGACGCTGGTGGACGAGATCCTGAACGCGCTCCTCTTCCTGCTGCTCGGGCTGGAGACGGCCGTGCTGCCGCTGGACCTGCGCCAGGTCGGCCTGTCGGCTGCGGCGGTGCCGCTGGTGCTGCTGGCGCGGCTCGCGACCGTCCTGCCCTGGGGGGCGTGGCACCGTTTCCGGATGCAGGAGCGCGGCGCGAGCCTGATCCTCGCCTGGGGCGGCCTGCGCGGCGCGCTCTCGCTGGCGCTGGCGTTGCAGACGCCGCCGGGCCCTGCGCGGGCGTTCCTGCTTTCGGCGACCTATGCCGTGGTGGTGTTCGCCGTGGTGGTGCAGGGACTGAGCTTCGCGCCCCTGGTGGCCTTCTTCAAGCGCGCCCCTCCCGGCGGGCCGGCCGCAGGGCAGGAAGGCGCGGCGGCCTGATGCTCACGGCGGTTGACGGTGACCGCTGGGGCATGATCCTCCCCTTTGAGGGAGGGGGACCGCGGGACGCGGTGGAGGGGGCGACGCGTCCAGCACGGCGGAGGCTGCCCCCTCAGTCGGCTTCGCCGACAGCTCCCCCAAAGGGGAGCAGCTCGCAGCTGAAGCCCGTAGAGGCGAATCCCGGCGCGAGGGCCGCTACCGGCCGCCGAGCGCCGCGGTGGCGTCCGGGTCGCCCGGGGCGAGGCGCAGGACCTGGCG
>CAXUCS010000351.1:0-980 GCA_964249365.1 uncultured Caulobacteraceae bacterium
GCGTCTGCAGCGCCACCATGGCGCCCATGTTCGTGTTGATGCTGTTCAGCGACATGGCGCCGGTGTCCTTTTCGTCGGGGACGACGCCGTTTTGGCGCCGGGGGCGTTTTGCTCCGACGAGGCTCCAGCAAGCTCCGGGCCAGCCGCCGCCTGTGTCCGGCCGCGCTAAGCAGCTGTATTTACGCCTTTAAGTATCGGTAACCCTGCCTTTTCTGCCGGGCGGTCGGCAACGTCTGCCGCGTCCGCCAGGCAGAAGCTGCCGCATGGCCGGGCTCTCGGTGGGCTCGCCACGTCCCCGCACGACGCCTAGATAGCGGTCATGGAACTGGAGACGTCACCCTCGCCGCTGGAGGCCGCCGACGCCGCGGTGCGGGCGGCCGTGCGCCTTCCTGTGGGCGCGCGGGTGGTCGCGGCCATGTCCGGCGGGGTCGACTCCACGGTGACGGCCGCGCTCCTCAAGCGCGCGGGCTACGAGGTGGTCGGCGTGACGCTGCAGCTCTACGACCATGGCGCGGCGGCGAAGAAGGCCGGCGCCTGCTGCGCGGGCCAGGACATCCGCGACGCGCGCCAGGCCGCCGAGCACATCGGCATCCCCCACTATGTGCTCGACTACGAGAGCCGGTTCCGCCAGGCGGTGATCGACGACTTCGCCGACGCCTACCTGCGTGGCGAGACGCCGGTCCCCTGCGTGCGCTGCAACCAGACCGTCAAGTTCCACGACCTCCTGGACGTCTCGCGCGAGCTCGGGGCCGAGGCCATGGCTACGGGACACTATGTGCGGCGCGCGGTGGGCGCGGGCGGTCCGGAGCTGCACCGGGGCGCCGATCCCTCGCGGGACCAGAGCTACTTCCTGTTCGCCACCACCAGGGCGCAGCTGGCCGACCTGCGCTTCCCGCTCGGCGACCTGCCCAAGCCCGCGGTGCGGGCGGCGGCGGCGGCGCTCGGGCTGGAGGTGGCCGACAAGCCGGACAGCCAGGACA
>CAXUCS010000351.1:990-2969 GCA_964249365.1 uncultured Caulobacteraceae bacterium
GCCCGCCAGGACATCTGTTTCGTGCCGGACGGGCGCTATGCGACGTTGATCGACAGGCTGCGCCCGGACGCGGCGGGCGCGGGCGAGATCGTGCACCTGGACGGACGCGTGCTCGGGCGCCACGCCGGGGTGTCCCGCTTCACGGTCGGGCAGAGGCGGGGCCTGAAGGTCGCGGTAGGCGAGCCCCTGTTCGTGGTGGCGCTTCGCCCGGACCAGCGGGAGGTGGTGGTGGGCCCGCGCGAGGCGCTGCTGACCGAGGCGCTCGACATGTCAGAAACGAACTGGCTCGGCGAGGGAGGGAGCCTGGAGGCGGCGGCGGGACGGCCGGTGCTCGCCCGCGTCCGCTCCACCCGCGATCCCGTATCCGCCCGCCTCGTCCTGCATGACGGGCGCCCGGGGCTGCGTTTCGATGACGCCGAGGAGGGCGTCTCGCCCGGCCAGGCCTGCGTGCTCTACGCAGCGGAGGCGCCCAGCCGGGTCCTCGGCGGCGGCTTCATCGCCTTCACCCGGCGGGCCGTCGCGCCTGCGGCTCGCGAGATGCAGCCGGCCTGAACAGCTCTTGGGCGGACATCGACCCGGGCTGCCCACCGATGGGGCAGATCGGCGGCAAGCCCGATTTCGGAGCCCGCGACCAGACTTTCTGCGTCGTCTCCCGCGCCGCGCCGGCGTAGGAAGATCACGCGCCTTCGGGCGTTTCCTCCCTATGACTTGGCCGCGGGCGACCCCCGCGGCCTTTTTCTCAGCCGGATCCCTCGTGGGCCACGTGGGAGGAGACGAGGCCGAGCGGCACGGTGGTGGCGTTCTTCACGCTGCGGATGACGATGCGGCTTTCCACGTTGGACACCAGCCCCAGCGACAGGAGCTTGCCCCGCAGGAAGTCGTCGAAGGCGTGCATGTCGGTGGTCACCACCCGCAGCACATAGTCCATGCCGCCCGTCACGGTGGCGCACTGCGTGACCTCCGGCCATCGCGCCACCGCCTGCTCGAACGCTTCCAGGTTCTCGCGCGTGGGCGTGACGAGTCGCACCTCCGCATAGACCTCGAACCCCAGGCCGAGCTGCTCGCGGTCCAAGAGCGTCACGCGTCCGCGGATCACGCCCGCGTCCTCCAGCCGCTTGATCCGCCGCCAGCAGGGCGAGGAGCTCAGCCCCACCCGCTCGGCGATCTCCGCCACTGAGAGCGCGGCGTCGTGCTGGATCAGATCCAGGATCCTGGCGTCCACCGCATCGAGGACTTCGGGCAAGGCTTACTCCGGCAACCCCGTTTGCGGGGTTGGACATTGCGCTTCGCCTTCGGTTCGCACGGCGTCCGGAGGCGATCAAGCCTGCGATGCGCCCGCAGGCGCCCCGCTGTCGCCGCCGCGCCGAAGCCGCTATCCTTTGGAGCGATGGACACGGGGCAGACTCGGAGCGGCGGCGAGGCGCGATCTGCGGGCCGCGCGAACCGGTGGAACGTCGCGGCCGCCGTGCTGCTCGCCCTTGCGGCAGGCCTCCTCGCCTTCGGGATGCAGCGGGGCGACGCGCTCTGGCTCGACGAGAGCTGGACGGGAGCCATCGCCCAGCAGCCAGACTGGCGTTCCGCCTTCCAGCAGATCTACTGGGACGTGAACGCACCCCTCTACTACGTGCTGGCGCGGCTCTGGAGCGGGCTGTTCGGCCTTTCGGACTGGGCCCTGCGGGGCCCGAGCCTCCTCGCCGCCGTCGCCACCCCGGTCCTGGCGGCGCTCGCGCCGTCGCCGGGGCTCACGCGCGGACGGCAGCTGGCCTGGGCGGCGGTCTTGGCCTTCTGGTTTCCCGGGCTCTGCTATGCGGCGGAGGCGCGCTGCTACGCCCTGCTGCTCCTCGCCTGCACCGCCCAGACGATCGCCTTCATGAGGCTGATGGAGGCGCCGACCTTGGGGCGGGCGAGCCTCTGGGCGGCGGCGGCGGCCCTGGCGATCCTGCTCCACTACGACGCCATCTATCTCGGAGGAGTGCAGG
>CAXUCS010000351.1:2979-3311 GCA_964249365.1 uncultured Caulobacteraceae bacterium
GATCTACCTCGCGCGCTATCCGGCGCGGGCGATCAAGACTTGGCCGGCGGCGCTCGCCTTCGCTCCCGCCTTCGGCTGGCTGGCCTACCATTGGCCCCGGATCGCGCAGTTCGCCCGGCCCGACATCGCTTGGTACTCCCCGCTCCGCCCTTCGGACCTGCCGAGGATCGGCGACTATCTGGCCGACGGGGGCGGACTGATGGCCAAGTGGCTGGGCGCGCTCGCGGTCAGCGTCCTGTCGCTGCGCTTCCTGCCCCTGCCGCTGCGGCGGGGGGCCGGGACGGCGCGGCAGGGCCCGCGTTCGGGCTCCGCCGAACTGACCGGGACGGAGC
>CAXUCS010000352.1:0-3308 GCA_964249365.1 uncultured Caulobacteraceae bacterium
CCCTACGACGCACAGCCCGCCACGGGGGCGCCGCGTTGAGCCTGCGGGGTCACGCGCTCGCGCTCGGCCTCGCGGTCGCCCTGTTCCCGGCCGCGGGCGCGTCGGCCCAGAGCGGTTCCATCTCCACGCCGGCCGCGGTCGCCCACCTCAGCCCCGCTCAGGCGGCGGCCTTCTCCAAGCAGGTGGAGGATGACCTGGGCGCACGCGGCGCGCGCGTGGCCATCGTGTTCCGCACCGGCGAGCCGCACAACAAGCTGCCCAAGGGCATCAGCTACACGCACGGCGCCTTCTGGGTCTACCGCACCATCGCCACCGACGACGGCCGCCGGCTGAACGGCTACGCCGTCTACAACCTCTTCGCCGGCGACGGAAAGGCCTGGCCGGGACGCGAGTCGCGCCTGCAGCAGGACTGGCCGGTGAACTTCGCCTCGGGCTCCGGGGTGGACGACATGGCGGTGATCGTGCCGTCGCCGGAGATGCAGCGGCGCATCCTCGCGGTGATCGACTCGCCCACCTACGATCGACTGCACAACCCGTCCTATTCGCTGATCGCCAACCCGCTGTCGCCCAAGCACCAGAACTGCAACGGCTTCATGCTGGACGTGATCGCCTCGGCGGCCTGGAACACCACCGATCCGGACCAGATCCGCGCCGACGAACGCGCCCATTTCGAGCCGGCGATCGTGCCTGCGAGCCCGATCCTGCGCATCTTCGCGCCGCTGAAGGACCGCCGCATCCAGCTCGACGACCAGTCCGGCCCGATCCGCACCGCCACCTACGAGTCCCTGGCCAGGTTCATGGCCGACAACGGGCTCCTGGAGACGACCTACATCATCAACCGCAAGCCCTGACCCGTCAGCCCAGCCCCGCGGCGAGCAGCACCTCGGCGCGCAGTTCGGCCAGGCCGTCGCCCTTCTCCGCCGAGGTGACGGCGACGCGCGGGAAGGCGGCGGGGCGTTTGGAGATCGTGCGGAGCGTCTCGGCGGCGCAGGCCTCGGCCTCGCCGCGCTTGAGCTTGTCGGCCTTGGTCAGCACGACCTGGTAGGAGACGGCCGAGGCGTCCAGCGCGTCCAGCGCCTCTGTGTCCACCGCCTTCAGCCCATGGCGGCCGTCGATCAGGAGGTAGACGCGCTTCAGGTTCGGCCGGGCGCGGAGATAGGCGCGGCCGAGGTTCTGGAACTTCCTGGCTTCCGTGCGCGAGACCTTGGCGAAGCCGTAGCCCGGCAGGTCGGCGAGCCGCAGCCGCCCGTCCACGGCGAAGAGGTTCACCTCCCGCGTGCGGCCGGGATCGGAGGACACCCGGGCCAGGTCGCGCCGGCCCGTCAGCGCGTTCAGGAGGCTCGACTTGCCGACGTTGGAGCGACCGGCGAAGGCCACCTCCGGCAGGTCCGGCGGCGGCAGCTGCTCCACGGCCGCGCAGCCGAGCAGGAACTCGGAAGGCCGGGCGAACGTCAGCCGCGCCGCCTCAAGGAGCTCGGGGGTGAAGACCTCTTCGGCCACCCTCAGGTCTTGACCGGCACGGCCGCCCGGCCCCGCGTGCGGGCGAAGAAGGTGTCGATCGGGTTCTCCACGCCGTAGCGGTGCATGATGATGTACTGCTGACCGATGGTGAAGAGGTTGCTCATCACCCAGTAGATCACCAGCCCCGCCGGCGTGTGGCTGAAGAAGAACAGGAAGATCAGCGGCATGAACTGCAGCATCATGCGCTGGGACGGGTCGACGCCGGCCTGCGGGCTCATGTTCTGGCTCAGCCACATGGTGGCGCCGTAGAAGATCGGATAGACGCCGATGTGCAGCGTGCCGTCCAGGAACCCGCCGACGAGCGGGACCGCGCCGGGGTTGAAGGGCAGCAGGCCGAACAGGTTCACGAAGGTGGAGGGATCGGGCGCCGACAGGTCGCGCACCCAGCCGAAGAAGGGCGCGTGGCGCATCTCCAGCGTCACGTACAGGACCTTGTAGAGCGAGAAGAAGATCGGGATTTGCACCAGGAGCGGCAGGCAGCCCATCAGGGGGTTGATGCCCTCGCGCTGGTAGAGCTGCATGGTCTCCTGCTGGACCTTCTGCGGCTCCTTCTCGTTCCTGGCCTTGATCGCGCTGATCTCCGGCTGGAGCTTCTTCATCTTGGACATCGACTCGTAGGACTTGTTCGCCAGCGGGAACATGGCCCCGCGCAGCACCAGCGTGAGGAGCAGGATGGAGACCCCGAAGTTGCCGACGTAGCCGTGGATGGTCTCCAGGAGCCAGAAGATCGGCCGGGTGAAGAACCAGAAGTGGCCCCAGTCCACCGCATCGTCGAAGTGGGGGATGCCGAGGCCCTTCTCGTAGCCGGCCAGCACCGAGACCTTCTTGGCCCCGGCGAAGACGTGGGTCACGACCGTGGCGCTCGCGCCCGGCGCGAGCGTGCGCACCGGCCCGGACTCGTCGGCCTCGTAGACGTCCACGCCGTTGACGCTGTCGGCGCGGAACTGCGCCCGCATCGGCGTTTTCTGGTCGGGCGCGATCGCCGCCAGCCAGTATTTGTCGGTGACGCCGAGCCAGCCGCCGGTGGAGGTGTAGCCGGTGTCGCCCTCCTTCTTCCAATTCTTGAAGGTGATCATCCGCAGCTGTCCGTCCAGCGAACCGACCGCACCCTCATGGATGATGTTGGTCCGGGCGAGCTCGGGCAGCCCCTGGCGCTGCACGGTGGCGTAGGGCGCGAGCGGCACGGGCGCGGAGCCCCGGTTGCTGGCCTGGTCGGTGACGGTGAACATGTAGCGGTCGTCCACCGCGATGGTGCGGGTGAAGGCGAGCCCCTGCCCGTCGTCCAGCGTCAGCGTCACCGGGTGGCCGGGCGAGAGGTCGCCCGAGCCCGTCTGGGTCCAGAGGCTGAGCGGCCCGGGCGTCTTCGCCGGGCCGCTCCAGCCGAAGTCGGCGAAATAGGCCTGTTTGGCGCCTTCCGGGCGGAACAGCTCGACCGGGGGCGAGGCCTTGTCGACGGTGGTGCGGTAGTCCTTGAGGAACAGGTCGTCGATGCGCCCGCCCTTCAGCGCCACCGAGCCCTGGAGCGCGGGTGTGTCGATGCGGATGCGGGGCGAGGCGGCCAGGGCCTGCTCGCGGCTGACGTAGGTGGCGGAGCCCGGCGCGTTGGCGGCGGCCTGCTGGCTCTGGACCGCCGCCGCCCTTTGGTGCGCTTCCCGGGCGCGCTGGCGCGGGCCGATCACCAGGAGCTCATAGGCGATCAGGGCGGCGAACATGACGACCATGAAGACCGTCGTGTTGCGCGAAGTCTCTTTATCCATCGGTATGAGCGGGCCCGGAAGGAGGAGGGC
>CAXUCS010000353.1:0-3272 GCA_964249365.1 uncultured Caulobacteraceae bacterium
CCGCGTCGCATGCTCGTCCGGCACGCGTCCGAAGGCGGCGAAGGCCCGCGCGACCGCGGGCGAGCTTAACGCAGGGATGGAGGTGGCCCGCCACCTCGCCGGGCTGCGGGCCGAGCCGGGGCTCGTGGCGGAGCGTCAGGCCGGCCACCGCCACCTCGGCCGCCACCTCGCCCGGCAGGCCCGCGCGGCCGTCCGCCAGGAGGGCGAGGTCGTGGTTGCCCTCCACCCAGACGAGCGTGCGGCCGAGCGCCAGCGCGGTGAGGCGCAGGAGGTGGCCGGGTGCGAGACGGTGGAGCGCGCGCGCGTCGTGGAAGCTGTCCCCGAGCAGAACGACCGTACGGGGGTCGAGTGCAGCCACCTCCCGCTCCAGCCGGGCGACGGTATCATCGGTGTCGTAGGGCGGCAGGAGCTGGCCACGGGCGGCGTAGGCCGAACCTTTCTCCAGGTGGAGGTCGCCGGCGACCAGCGTCCGATCGGTCGGCAGCCACAGCGCCCCGGAGCAGCGAAGCGCGCAGGGCGCACCCTCAACCTCGACCCACAGCGAGCCGCATTCGGTCGGCTCGGCAAGGCGGCGCCGATCCAGCGCACGCAACGCGCTCACGGCCGGGGTCTTGAGAACAAAACCAGACTCACGGGGCCTGCATAGCAGGGCGCGGACTCAGCTGTCCAGGAAGCTCCGGAGCTTGCGCGAACGGCTGGGGTGCTTAAGCTTGCGAAGCGCCTTTGCCTCGATCTGCCTGATGCGTTCGCGGGTTACGCTGAACTGCTGACCCACTTCCTCAAGCGTGTGGTCGGTGTTCATGCCGATGCCGAAACGCATGCGCAGCACCCGCTCCTCCCGCGGCGTGAGGCTCGCCAGGACGCGGGTGGTGGTCTCGCGCAGGTTGGACTGGATCGCCGCCTCGATCGGCAGAACGGCGTTCTTGTCCTCGATGAAGTCGCCGAGGTGGCTGTCCTCCTCGTCGCCGATGGGCGTCTCCAGGCTGATCGGCTCCTTGGCGATCTTGAGGACCTTCCTGACCTTCTCCAGCGGCATGACGAGCTTTTCGGCCAGCTCCTCCGGGGTCGGCTCACGGCCGATCTCGTGCAGCATCTGGCGCGAGGTCCGTACGATCTTGTTGATGGTCTCGATCATGTGGACCGGGATGCGGATGGTCCTGGCCTGGTCGGCGATGGAGCGGGTGATGGCCTGGCGGATCCACCAGGTCGCATAGGTGGAGAACTTGTAGCCGCGCCGGTACTCGAACTTGTCCACCGCCTTCATCAGGCCGATGTTGCCCTCCTGGATCAGGTCCAGGAACTGCAGGCCGCGGTTGGTGTACTTCTTGGCGATGGAGATCACGAGGCGCAGGTTGGCCTCCACCATCTCCTTCTTGGCCTGCCGGGCCTCGCGCTCGCCCTTCTGCACGGTCTGGACGATACGGCGGTAGTCGTCGATCGGGACCCCGGTCTCGGTGGCCAGGAGCGCGATTTCGCCGCGGATGTCGCCGATCTGGTCGCCTTCCTTCTCGGCGAACTTTGTCCAACGCACGCCGAGCGGACGCACCTTGTCGCTCCAGGCCGGGTCAAGCTCCGAGCCGAAATAGGCCTTCAGGAACTCCGGCCGCGAGATGCCGTAGCTGTCCGCCAGCCGCAGCAGGCGACCCTCGAGCCCGATCAGCTTCTTGTTGATCAGGTAGAGCTGCTCGACCAGCTGTTCGATGCGGTTGTTGTTGAGCTTCAGCGTCTTGAGGTGCTGGATGATGCCGTTGGACAGGGCTTCGAACGCCTGCCGGTCGTCTTCGCCGAGGTCCTTGCCGAGGAGCCGTGCGGCCACCAGCCGCTCCTGCAACGCCCGGAAGGTCTCAAACTCGCCCGCGATGGCGTCCAGCGTAGCCATCACGCCTTCACGAAGCTCGGCCTCCATCGCCGACACGGTGGGGCCCGCCCCGTCGTCGAAGTCGTCCTCGTTCTCGCCTTCCGCCTCGCCGTCGGCTCGCGCCTCCCCGGCAGGGCGCGCTTCGGCGTCTGAAGATCCCTCGCCATCGACGCGCGTTTCGCCCTCGACGGCCGGCTCCTCCGCATCCGCACCCTCGGCGGCGGGACCGGCCACACCGCCATTCTGCCCGCCGTAGGTCTGCTCCAGGTCGATGATCTCGCGCAGGAGGATGCGGCTTTCGCGCAGCTCCTCGCGCCACACCATGATGGCCTCAAAGGTCAGCGCGCTTTCGCAAAGCCCGCGGATCATGGTGTCCCGGCCCGCCTCGATCCGCTTGGCGATGGCGATCTCGCCCTCGCGCGAGAGGAGTTCGACCGAGCCCATCTCGCGCAGGTACATGCGCACGGGGTCGTCGGTGCGGTCGTAGGTCGGCTTGTCGTCGGTCGCGACGACCGCCTGTTCCTCGCGGACCGCGACCTCGCCGCCCTCAGACGCCTGTTCCTCGCCCTGCTCCTCGTTCTCCACCACGTTGACGCCCATCTCCGACAGCATCGCGAGGGTGTCCTCGATCTGCTCGGAGGTGACCTCTTCGGACGGCAGGACCTTGTTCAGCTCGTCCATGGTGACGTAGCCGCGGATCTTAGCCTGTTTTATGAACTTCTTGACGCCGGTGTCGGTCAGGTCGAGCAGCGGCCCGTCCTGCGTCGGTCCTTCCGGCGGCTCGGTGGTGGTCATCGTCATCTTCGTCTCCGCCCCGGGATGGCGGGCCGCCCCGGGCATTCCACTCAGTGCAAGGACGACCTGTCCTCAGACACGCCGCCACGCCATATAGTTCCCGAGCCCAGATCGCGCCGGAGCGCGTCGCGTTCGGACTTCAGCCCGAAAAACTCCGTGAAGTCGCTCGGATTGCTCGCCAAATCCGACTTAACGTCCTCCATCGCCCGTTCCAGGGCGGCCAGCCGGATCAGCGCGGTGAAAAGATGCGACCAAAGCGCCCGAGCCTCCTCGCCGTCCACGCCGGGCCGTAGGAAAGGTGCATCCGCGCGGGCGGCCGCCGCCGCGATCTCGTTAAGTGTCTGCTCGTGACCGCGACCGGCGAGATGGCGTCGCATCTCTTCTGAATCAAGGGACGGCAGGGTCAGACGAAGCTCTATGAAGGCCCGGGCGAACCCCGCCAGCGCGTCTTCGCCGAAGCCCTGGACGTCCAGCGCCTCCAGCTGCTCGTCGGCCAGCTCTGGGTGGATGAGCACCCCCGCGGCGGCGGCGGCCGCCGCGGGCGGCAAGGAGCGCGACAGTCGCCGGGCGGCGGACTTGCCCTCTTCGCTCGCGCCCGTGACGGGGCTCCGGCGCGCGC
>CAXUCS010000354.1:0-3267 GCA_964249365.1 uncultured Caulobacteraceae bacterium
GCTGTCGGCTCGAACCTCTCGCTCAGCAACGGCACGCTGACCGCCGCCGGCACCTACGCCGGCCAGGCGCAGTAGCGGCAGGGCGTCGGGCGGGATGCGCTTTTCCCATTTCATGATCGAGCGGCCGGTGTTCGCGGCCGTGATCGCCGTCCTGATCGTGCTGCTCGGCGCGATCGCCTACCCCAACCTCGGCGCGGCGCAATATCCCGAGATCGTGCCCCCCACCGTCAACGTGACGCTCACCTATCCGGGAGCCTCGGCGGAGACCATCGCCCAGACGGTGGCCGACCCGATCGAGGAACAGATCGATGGGGTGGAGGACATGCTCTACATGTCCAGCTACTCCACCGCCGACGGCGCCCTGCAGATCACCGTCACCTTCAAGCTCGGCACCGACCTCGACAAGGCGCAGGAGCTGGTGGAGAACCGGGTCGACACCGCCAAGGCGCGCCTGCCCACCCAGGTGCAGCAGACCGGCATCACCGTCCGGAAGTCCTCCCCCGACATCCTCCTGGCCGTGCACATGTACTCGCCGGACAAGTCGGTCGACCAGCAGTACGTGGCCAACTACGTCACCCTGCAGGTGCAGTATCCCATCCTCAGGCTGCAGGGCGTGGGCGACGTCACCACCCGCGCGGCGCGCGACTACTCGATCCGGGTGTGGATAGATCCGGACAAGGCGGCGGCGAGGAACGTCACCACCGACGACATCCTGGACGCGCTGCGCGCCCACAACATCCAGATCCCGGCCGGCAACATCGGCGCCCCGCCGTTCGGGAACTCGCCCGCCGCCTACCAGATGCCGGTGATCGCCCAGGGCCGCCTCGTCACCCCGGCGGAGTTCGCCGACATCGTCATCAAGCGCGACGACCAGGGGCGGATCACCAAGATCAGCGACGTGGCGCACGTTTCGCTCGGCGCGGCCACCTACACCACAAACGCCTATCTGGGGCTGCCGGGAAAGGACGGGAAGGCCGACATCAACCCGGCCGCCGCCGTGGGCATACTGCAGCAGCCCGGCACCAATGCGCTGCAGGCCGCCGAGGGCGTGCAGGGCCAGATGCAGACGCTCTCCAAGGCCTTCCCGCCCGGCGTCGGCTATAAGATCATCTATAATCCCACCGAGTACATCAAGGACTCGATCGCCGAGGTGCAGCGCACCCTGTTCGAGGCGCTCCTCCTGGTGGTGGTGGTGGTGATCGTCTTCCTGCAGAGCTGGCGGGCGGCGATCATCCCCATCCTGGCCATTCCGGTCAGCCTGATCGGCACCTTCGCGGTGATGCTGGCGGCCAACTTCACCCTGAACAACCTGTCGCTGTTCGGGCTGGTGCTGGCCATCGGCATCGTGGTCGACGACGCCATCGTGGTGGTGGAGAACGTCGAGCGCCACCTGGAGGACGGCATGGACCCGGCGGAGGCCGCCCACGCCACCATGGACGAGGTGGGCGGCGCGCTCATCGCCATCGCGCTGGTGCTCTCGGCGGTCTTCATCCCCGCCGCCTTCATCAGCGGCATCTCCGGCCAGTTCTACCGTCAGTTCGCGCTGACCATCGCCACCGCCACCGTCTTCTCCCTGATCGTCTCGCTGACGCTCTCGCCGGCCATGGCCGCGCTCCTCCTGAAGCCCAAGCACAAGGAAGGCCACAGGCGCGGTCCCGCCTGGATGCGCCCGTTCAGCGCCTTCGCGACCCGCTTCAACAAGGGTTTCGACCGGCTGAGCAGAGGCTACGGCTCGCTGACGCGGCGGCTCCTTCGGCTCGCGGTGGTGATGCTGGTGATCTATGCGGGGCTGATCGCGCTCACCGTCTGGCGTATCGGCGCCACGCCCATCGGCTTCATCCCGAGCCAGGACCAGGGCAACCTGATCATGTCGGCGACCATGCCCCCAGGGACCAGCCTGTCGCGCACGGACGCGATGATCCGCAAGACCATCCCGCTCGCCCTGAAGACCACCGGCATGATCGCGGCCTCGACCTACGCCGGGGTGGACGCCTCCACCCAGACCACCGACGCGGCGTCGGGCCAGGCCTATCTGATCGAGGACACCTTCAAGAACCGCAGCAAGGAGCACGTCACGCTCCCCGGCATGATCGCAGAGGCTCAGAAGAAGATTGGCGAGATCCCCGGGGCGCGCATCCGCATCCTGCCGCCCCCTCCCGTGCGCGGCATCGGCACCCAGGGCGGGGTGAAGATGATCATCGAGGACCGCAGCGGCAAGGCGGACTTCCAGCTGCTGGAGAAGGTGACCAACGAGGTCATCGCCGCCATGGCCGGCGAGCCCGCCGTCACGGGCGCCTACACCACCTTCAACACCCGCACGCCCCGGGTGAACGCCAACATCGACCGGGTGAAGGCCGAGTACCTCGGGGTGAACGACGCCGCGGTGTTCGACACGCTGGAGACCTATATCGGCTCCTCCTACGTCGACGACTTCAACTACCTCAACCACACCTATGAGGTGTTCGCACAGGCCGACGATCCCTACCGGCAGGACATCTCCGAGATCCAGCAGCTGCAGACCCGCACCAGCTCCGGGGCCATGATGCCGCTCGGAGCGGTGGTGAACCTGAAGCGGACCACCGGCCCCTATCGGGTGCTGCGCTACCAGCTCTACCCCTCGGCCGAGATCCAGGCCAACACGCCCCACGGCTACTCCACCGGCCAGACCATGGCGGCCATGGAGCGGGTGGCCAACCGCGTGCTGCCCTCCGGCTTCGCCTTCGACTGGACCGAGCTCGCCTACCAGCAGAAGATCGCCGGCAACACCGCGGGGCTGGTGTTCCTCTTGGCCGTGGTGCTGGTCTTCCTCCTCCTGGCCGCGCTCTATGAGAGCGTGACCATGCCGCTGGCGGTGATCCTGATCGTGCCCATGTGCCTGCTCGCCGCCATCACGGGGGTGAACATCATGGGACTGGACAACAACATCCTGACCCAGATCGGCTTCATCGTGCTGATCGGTCTGGCGGCCAAGAACGCCATCCTGATCGTGGAGTTCGCCCGCCAGGGCGAGATCGAGCACGGCCACGACCGCGCGCAGGCGGCGGTGGAGGCGGCGAGGACGCGCCTCAGGCCCATCCTGATGACCTCCTTCGCCTTCATCCTGGGCGTGGTGCCGCTGGCCTTCGCCACCGGCGCAGGGGCGGAGCTGCGCCGGGCGCTCGGGGTGGCGGTCTTCTTCGGCATGATCGGGGTGACGATCTTCGGCCTCGTCTTCACGCCGGTTTTCTACACGGTGATGCGCGCGCTCGGCGACCGCCTGCCCAAGCC
>CAXUCS010000355.1:0-3262 GCA_964249365.1 uncultured Caulobacteraceae bacterium
GGATCGTTGCGCCGCCGCCGCACCCCGGCGACCAGCGGCGGGGCGCCCGCCGCCCCCCAGCCGTCCTCCAGCATGGCGGGGAGGTCGCGGGGGTCGTTCTGCCCGTCGCCGTCCATGGTGGCGATCCAGGGCGCGCGGGCGGCGAGGACGCCCGTCCTGACCGCCTGGGACTTGCCGCAGCGGCGGTCGTGGCGGACCAGCCGCACGCGCGGCTCGGCCGCGGCGATACGGGCCAGGATGGCGGCGGTGGCGTCGACGCTTCCGTCGTCCACGAACACCAGTTCGACCGCGCCGACGCCCCTGATTGTTTATATTGTTTCGTCGTCGGCCACCTCCACCGTCTCCGCCTCGTCCAGCACGGCCACCACCACCGACGCCCGCGGGGTCGCTTCCGCCGCCTCCACCTGCATCAGCCCTGCGTCGCCGGCCCTGCCCGGACCTCGCGGGCGGGATAGGCCCGCGGAGCCAGCCCCACAAGGGTGAAGCCGCGCGCCCCGCGTCAGGCCGCCCGGCGCACCTCCGCTCCTTCGGCGAGGCACGTAACCTCCACCGCCACCAGGCAGCTCCGGGCCATGTCGTGCACGCGCCAGCCGGCCGAGCGGCCGGACGCCTGGATCGCGGCCAGGATCACCTGATCGTCCTCCAGGCCGGACTCGTGGGCGGCCAGCACGCCGCCGTCCTTCAGCTGCGGCAGGGCGTGGGCCAGGGCGCGGGCGAAGGCGTCCCGGTCCATCGGCCCGGTGACCAGGAGCAGGTCGAAGGCGCGCTCGCCGGAAGGGCGCCCCTGGGGCCGCACGCAGCAGGCCTCAGCGAAACCCAGTCGGCAGAGCGACAGGAGGACCGCGAGGCCCTGGGGACCGGCCACACAGACCTTGTCGGAAGTCCGGGCCCCCGCCAGCCGGAGAAGGCGGTGGAGCGCAGGACAGGGCCGTGGCGGAAGCTCGCCGCGGAAGGTGGAGCTGGCGACAGCGAGTTCGCTCATGAGGCGACGTCCGAAGACGGGCCCTTGGCCCGCCCGTCCACAGGTAGCGCCCACCGGCATAAAGGCGCGAGCCGGGCTTTGGGGCTCGCCCGTAAAGACCGCGATGGCCGAGCACCGCGGCGCGAGACCCGTCGCGATGACGCACATACGCTATCGCGCGCTTGAAATGCCGCGGCCGGCGGGGCAAACGGGCCGCGTCTCGCGACAGGCGGGCTGGCGGCCGAGCTTTACGGGGGGAGTGTAGGCCGGCCCCGCCGCAGCCGCCGACGCCTGACCGATCCCCTGCCGTTGCACAAGGCCCTACATGCTCCCCTCGCTCTTCGGGCTGATCTCCAACGACATCGCCATCGACCTCGGCACCGCCAACACCCTGATCTACATGAAGGGCAAGGGGATCGTGCTGAACGAGCCTTCGGTGGTGGCGCTCAGGAACGTCGGCGGCCGCAAGATCGTCCACGCCGTGGGGATCGAGGCCAAGCAGATGCTGGGCCGCACGCCTGGCCACATGGAGGCGATCCGCCCCATGCGCGACGGGGTCATCGCCGACTTCGAGGTCGCCGAGGAGATGATCAAGCACTTCATCAGGAAGGTCCACAACCGCAAGGGTTTCGTGAACCCCAAGGTCATCGTGTGCGTACCGTCCGGCGCCACCGCGGTGGAGCGGCGCGCCATCAACGACAGCTGCCTGAACGCCTCCGCCCGCCGCGTCGGGCTGATCGACGAACCGATGGCGGCCGCGATCGGCGCCGGCCTGCCGATCCATGAGCCCCAAGGCTCCATGGTGGTGGACATCGGCGGCGGCACCACCGAGGTGGCGGTGCTCAGCCTCTCCGGCATCGTCTATTCCCGCTCGGTCAGGGTTGGCGGGGACAAGATGGACGAGGCCATCATCTCCTACATGCGCCGCAACCATAACCTGCTGATCGGCGAAACCACTGCCGAGCGCATCAAGAAGGAGATCGGCGTGGCGCGCGAGCCCGACCAGGGCGACGGGCTGGCGATCGAGGTCAAGGGGCGCGACCTGATGCAGGGCGTGCCTCGGGAGGTCCGCGTCACGGAGAAGGGCGCGGCCGAGGCCCTGTTCGAGCCCGCCGCCCAGATCGTGGAGGCGGTGAAGGTGGCGCTGGAGTCCACGCCGCCCGAGCTCGCCGCCGACATCGCCGACAAGGGCATCATGCTGACGGGCGGGGGCGCGCTGCTGCGGGGCCTCGACGTGGAGATCACCAACGCCACGGGGCTGCCGGTCACGGTGGCCGACGACCCGCTCTCCTGCGTCGCGCTCGGCTGCGGCAAGGTGCTGGAACACCCCAAGTGGATGAAGGGCGTGCTCGACGCCACGCTGGCCTGAGCCTGCTGACGGTGGGACGGCGCGCACTCGCCTTCCCCCTCGAAGGGGAGGGGCTTCAAACCCATGCCCTACCGTAGCGGCCCGTTCACCGACCTGAAGCTGTCGCTCGGCTGGGCGGCCGGCGGGGCGACGGTCGTGGCGCTGCTGGTCGCCCTGGTGCTGCTGGTGGCCGGGCGCAAGGAGGCGGTGGCGGCGGCGACCTATGCTCCGGCGCGCAACGGCGCGGCGGTGGCGCTGGCCCCGTTGACCGGCGCGCTCTCCGCGCCCGTGCGCTGGGCGGGCGAGGCCGTGCACTATGTCGGGAGCTACTTCTTCGCCCTGTCGGAGAACCGCCGCCTCCGGCGCCAAGTGGCGGAACTGGAGGGCTGGCGCGACACCGCCATCGCGCTGAAGAACGTCAACGACCGCTACGAGGCGCTCCTCAAGCTGAAGACCGATCCGACGGCGCCCATGGTCTCCGGCCGCACCATCCTGGACGCGCGGGGCCCCTTCTCCAACGCCCGGCTGGTCGATGTCGGCTCGAAGGCCGGGGTGCAGGTCGGCGACCCGGCGATGAGCGAGCATGGCGTGGTGGGTCGCATCGTGGGGGTGACGCCCGGCGTCAGCCGGCTCCTGATGCTGACCGACGTCGACAGCCGCACGCCCATCCTGGTGGACCGCACCAACGGCCGCGCCATCCTGACCGGCGACGGAAGCGCCTATCCGCTGCTGGACTATGTGCGCGGCCGCGATCCGGTGAAGGCCGGCGACCTCCTCCTGACCTCCGGCGACGGCGGCGTCTTCCCGCGGGGCCTGCCCGTGGGGGTGGCGGTGAAGGACCTTCGGGGCTCCTGGCGGGCCAGGCTCTACTCGGACGAGACGCCGATCGACTTCGTCCGGGTGCTGCTGTTCCAGGCCTTCAGCAGCAGCGCCGACGCCCGCGCCCTTTCCGC
>CAXUCS010000356.1:0-1756 GCA_964249365.1 uncultured Caulobacteraceae bacterium
CCCCCAGAGGGGGAGGAGCAAGCCTTCAATGGTCGATCTAGGATGGCGCCAGCGTCTCCTGGAAGCGGACGGGCTGGCCGAGATGCGGCGCGACCACCTCGTCGTCGCGCATCACCACCCGCCCGCGCACGATCGTGGCGGTCGGCCAGCCCACCACCTCCATGCCGTCGAAGGGGGTCCAGCCGGAGCGGCTGGCCATGTCGGCGTGGCGGAGCGTCCGGCGGGCGCGCAGGTCCACCACCGTCAGGTCCGCGTCGTAGCCGACCGCGAGCCGTCCCTTGCCGGCGATGCCGAACACGCGCTGCGCGCCCGCGCTGGTCAGGTCCACCAGCCGCTCCAGGCTGAGCCGCCCCGCCGCCACGTGGGTCAGCATCACCGGCAGGAGCGTCTGCACCCCCGGCATCCCCGACGGCGAGGCAGGGTAGGGCCGCGACTTCTCCTCCAGCGTGTGGGGCGCGTGGTCGGAGCCGAGCACGTCGGCCACCCCCTGCGCGATCCCCTGCCACAGGCCCGCGACATGGCGGGCGTCACGGATCGGCGGGTTCATCTGCGCCAGCCCCTTCAGCCGCCGGTAGGCTTCAGGGCCCTCAAGCGTCAGGTGCTGGGGCGTCAGCTCGGCGGTGGCCACGTCCTTGTGGTCGGCGAGGACCGCGATCTCCTCGGCGGTGGAGACGTGGAGCACGTGGATCCGGCGGCCGAGCTCGCGTGCGATCCGCACCAGGCGCTGCGTGCAGCGCAGGGCCGACTCCGGGTCGCGCACCTCGGGGTGGCTGGTCCAGTCGCCCTCCCGCGCCAGGGGGCGGCGCTCGACCAGGCGGAACTCGTCCTCGGAGTGGAAGGTGGCGCGGCGGCGGACGTGGCGCAGGATGTCGGCCACGCCCGCGTCGTCGGCGACCAGCAGCGTGCCGGTGGAAGCCCCCATGAAGACCTTCACCCCGCAGCAGCCGGGCAGCCGTTCCAGTTCGCCGAGGTCGTGGGCGTTCTCGTGCGTGCCCCCGACGTAGAAAGCGTGGTCGCAGTGCATGCGCCCGCGCGCCCGCTCCAGCTTGTCGGCCATGGTGGCCGCATCGGTGGTGTTGGGCTGGGTGTTGGGCATCTCGAAGGTCGCGACCACGCCGCCGAGCACCGCGGCCCGGGAGCCCGTCTCCAGGTCCTCCTTCCACTCCAGCCCCGGTTCGCGGAAGTGGACCTGGGTGTCGATGACGCCCGGCAGCACGGTCAGGCCGGTGGCGTCGAACACCTCGCCGGCCGACGCCTGGCCCAGGTCGCCGACCCGCGCGATGCGGCCGTCCCGCACCCCGACGTCGGCGCGTCCGCGCCCGGCGTGGTTCACCACCTCGCCGCCCCTCACGAGGAGGTCGTAGGTCTCAGCCATGAGGCGTCTCAGCCTCCTGGGCCGCGATGGGCGCCGCCGGCTCCGCCGTGTCGGCGAGGAGCGTGCGGGCGGCGGCGACCACCCAGGGGGTGGGCAGGTCGAACATGTGGCAGACCACCTGGTTCAGCTGCGGGTCGATGCTCTTGAAGGTGGCGAAGTCGCGCGGGCCGCGCAGCACCCGGGCACGCGGTCCCCAGGGCGCGTAGAGCCTCTCGTCGGACGGGCCGAACAAGCCGAGCGTCGGCGCGCCCGCCGCGGCGGCCAGGTGCATCAGCCCCGAATCGTTGCCGACGAAGAGCCGCGCCCGCTTCAGGCAGGCGTAGGCGGTGAGCAGGTCCACCTTGCCAACGAGGTCGATCATGCGGTCGCGCGGGATGGAGC
>CAXUCS010000356.1:1766-3246 GCA_964249365.1 uncultured Caulobacteraceae bacterium
GCCGCGCGCGCTTCCGGTGGGCTTAGGGGGTCAGGCGGTCGACGCCCCCCACCGTGTCCCCCAGCCGGGCGGGGGGGAGGACCCGCCGCACCGCCTCCGCCGCGAAGCGGTCGGCAGGGCCGCCGAGCAGCAGCAGCCGCCCGTCGTGCAGCGGCCCTTCGCGCGCCAGGAGCTCGGCCGCCATCACCGCGAACCGTTCCGCCGGCCAGGTCTTGCCCGCCCAGTTGGTCGCCGGCGCGACCGCCAGGATCGGGCCGGAGCCCCCCGCCAGGAGCGCGGCGGCGGCGGCCTCCGTTTCGGCGCTGGTGTAGAGGAAAGGGGCGGGAGGGTCGTCCTCCAGCTTCAGCACCCGCGCGGCCTCCAGCACCGTGTGGATCGGCTCCAGGGCGGCGGGGAGCGGGCGGTGCACCGCACGCCTCCGCGCGTTCAGAACCCGCGCCAGCGGCGAGCCCCGCAGGTCCACCACCAGGCCCCAGCGCCGGCCCCGCACCTGGCGCCAGAGCTTCGCCCAGTGTCCGCCGAAGCGCTGCTTCTCCAGGTCGATCAGCCGGTCGAGCTGGGGCGTGTCGCGGAACAGGGGCGCGGTCAGCGGGCTGGCGGCGACCGTGAAGCGCGCGTGCGGCATCTCCTCGTACAGCCTGCGGATGAGGCCGGAGGACAGCACGGCGTCGCCGACCCGGCTTTGGGCGATGTAGAGGATGGGGAAACGCGGGGGCGCCATCGCGATCCTTCGTACCGCCGCCGGGAGCCGCGCGCCACCATCCTGGGACCCATCGCGGATGAAGGATGTGGCGCCGCCGGCCGGCCGGGGCCAGATGGGCGGCATGACCGAGACCGCCCGACCACGGTTTGCCCGCCTGCCCGGGCGCGCGCTCATCCGCATCGGCGGCGCGGACTGGCGCAGCTTCCTCCAGGGCCTCCTGACCCAGGACATGGAGAGCATCGGCGAGGGCGAGACGCGCTACGCCGCCCTGCTGACGCCGCAGGGCCGCCTGCTCCACGAGCTCCTGGTCACCGCGGACGGCGCGGGCGCCCGGTTGGACGTGGCGGTGGCGACGCGCGAGGCGCTCCTCGCCAGGCTCAGGATGTACCGGCTGCGCGCCCGGGTGGAGCTGGAGCCCGCGCCAGGCGAGGTGGTCGCGCTCTGGGGCGAGGGCGCGGTGGACGGCGCCTGGCGGCGCGATCCGCGGCTGGACCTGCTTGGATGGCGCGGCGTGGACCTCGACCCGCCGCCGGGCGCGGACGTCGCGGACGAGGCCGGCTACCACCTTCACCGGCTGCGGCTCGGCGTCGGCGACATCGGGGAGGACGGGCTGGCCGACAAGGCCTATGCGCTGGCGGCCAACCTCGACCTTCTCCAAGGGGTGGACTTCCACAAGGGCTGCTTCGTCGGCCAGGAGACCACCTCGCGCATGAAGCGGCGGGGTGGGGTCCGGTCGCGCCTGCTGCCGCTCGCGATCGAGGGACCGGCGCCCGTGCC
>CAXUCS010000357.1:0-3245 GCA_964249365.1 uncultured Caulobacteraceae bacterium
GCCCTGGCCCGCGCTCTGGAGCGGCCCGAACGCGACGGCGTCTATGCGCTCTGCGACGACGAGCCCGCCGCGCCCTCCGACGTCACCGCCTGGGCCTGCGGGCTCCTCGGCGCCCCCGTCCCGCCGGAGGAGCCGCTCGACCCGGCGGCGCTGTCGCCGATGGTCAGGCGGTTCTGGGCGGAGTCCAAGCGCGTCCCCAACGCCCGCGCCAAGGCCGCGCTCGGCTGGCGGCCGGCCTACCCGAGCTACCGGGAGGGCCTGACGGCGGTGCTGGTGGCTGAGACGGGAGGCTTCCCTGCGCCACGACCGAGCGACTGAGCCCGGAGCCTTGGCGGAACGAAGTGGCAACTCGTCAGTTGGTGCGTCCGGGCGACCGGGCGTAGGCAGGCCGGGTTCTTTGACACGGCCTCAAGGGCCGACCTGGCAGGGCCGCTCCGCTTCAGGAACGGCCTGATACGCGAACGACCGCCTCAGGTCCGCTTCATGCTGCGGATCGGGACGGGCGGGTGCAGCCATTCGTTCTTCTGGGTTGCGAAGGGCGAGGGGCCGCCGGTCGGCGCGGCGTGGATGGCGCGCACCACCTCCATTCCCGCCACCACCGAGCCGAAGGCGGCGAAGCCCTGGTTGTCGCCGGGCGCGCCCGGATGGGCGTCCAGATAGGGCTCCGCGCTGGTGCAGATGAAGAAGTCCGAGGTCGCCGAGCCGACCTCGAAGCGGCCGAGCGAGAGCGTGCCGGCGAAGTGCCTCAGCCCGGTCCTGGTCGTCGGCTCGTGGGCGATGGGCGGGAACGGCCGCTCCTTCAGCCGCATGCGGCCCACGATCTGGCCCTCCTCCGGCGCGCCGGGCGTCCTCACCGTGCGGAAGAAGGCCCCGCCGTCGTACTTGCCCGCGTCCACGTAGCGGAGGAAGTTGGCGCAGGTCACCGGCGCCCGCCCCGCCTCCAGCTCCACAACGACGAGGCCCTTGCCCGTCCGGATCGCCACCCGCGGCTTGGGCGGGGCGGCGAGGGCAAAGGTTGGGGCTGTGGCAAAGCACAGCCCAGCGGCGACAAGGCTTCGCCGTACGATCTCGCCCATCAAACCCTTCCGGCACTCACGGCTTAATCTCCGCCTTCTGCAGGAAAGCGACGAGACTCGGCATGTCCGGACTGCCGATATCCGCCACTCGCCATCCGCCGGGCTCCATGACTAAGGTATAGGTCAGGACGACGTGCGCAGTCCCGTTCTGGAAGCTGACTAGGGCGCGGCTCCGCCCCGGCGAAACGGGCTGGAGCTGCACCCTCAGGGCCTTCAGCCGGTCGAAGTCCTGGCAATCACAGACTGGGTCTTGATCGAGCGCCCCGACCTCGCCCTCAGCAGCCTGCTGGTCGCGCCGGATCAGGCCGGTCAACCTCGTGTCAAAGATGGAAGGAGCAGCCTGTCCCGTGGGGGACACACGGGTGCCGCCTTTCAGATAGGGCGCATAGAGGTGGTGCAGGAAAGCCGTCGGGCCGTCCGTCGCCGCGACTGCAGGCGTGATGAGAACGGGGGTAGCCGCGACAATCGCCGCTAGATTTCTTTTACGCAATGCTGGCCTCACGGACGATAGATCACGTAAGATGGTTTAGATGCCCTATAGCCCGGCCCCGGCCATATATCATGGCTTGGCTGCTTGAAGTCTGACACCCACCGGATACCGTCAAACATCTCTATGTGTCCGGCCGGACTTCCGCCCTTGTAGGACTGGATGACGATTACGTCGCCCTTGGCCGGATTATATCCGCTTGGCGGGACGACCTCGAAGCCCGCACGCGCCAGGACGGGACCGTAGTCTTTTGCATTCACAGGATGGACAGCAAGTTCGACGCCTCCGGCCTGGATAGCGAGGCGGACAAAGTGGGCGCAGCGATGCTGACTAGCTGAGCCGGCCGTGTCGAGCTGTTGGACGGCCTTATCCACATCCAGGCCCGAGACACCCATAGTCGACCTCCGGATAGATTTCGTGAGTCGATATCCCATATGGATGCAGTCAAGGCCAGAACGCGGATGCGGGAGTTGACGAGATGGTAAAGCTAGTTCGAGGGACGGCTGATTACCTCGGCCGGCACCTCAAACGCAGCTTCCAGCGGCGGGGCACGAACATGGACCAGCACACCCAACCCGCCGCGCCCGCCACCAGCGCATAGGCGATCACCGTCTGGAGCATCGGTCCTCACGCCCCCGCGGCGCGGGCGAGGTGGTAGGTCGCGAAGGCGGCGAGGTAGGCCAGCGCGGTCATGTAGGCGAACATCACCGCGGCCCAGCGCCAGCTGTTCGTTTCGCGCTTCACCACGCTGAGGGTGGAGGCGCACTGGGGCGCGAACACGAACCAGGCCAGCATGGCGAGCGCGGAGGCCACCGACCAGTGGGCGTGGAGCACGCCGGCCAGCGGGCCGGTCGCGTCCTCGCCGCCCTGCACGGCGTAGACGGTGCCGAGCGCAGCCACCGCCACCTCCCGCGCCGCCATGGCCGGCACCAGGGCGACCGCCATCTGCCAGGTGAAGCCGATGGGGGCGAGGATCGGCTGCAGGGCGTGGCCCAGCATGCCGGCGAAGCTCCAGTCGATCGCCGGCCCCGCCGCGCCCGGCGGCGGCGAGGGCGTGGAGCTCAGGAACCAGATCAGCACCATCATGGCCAGGATCACCGTGCCCGCCCGCCGCAGGAAGATCTTGGCGCGGGTCAAGACCCCCATCGCCACGTTCTTGGGGTCCGGCAGCTTGTAGGCCGGCAGCTCCATGATGAAGGGCTCGGCCTGCCCCCGCCACAGGAGCCGCCGCGTCACGAAGCCGACCAAAAGCGCGCTCGCGATGCCCGCCGCATAGAGGCCGAACATCACCAACCCCTGCAGGCTGACCACGCCCCAGAGCGCGCGGTTTGGGATGAAGGCGGAGATGATCAGGGTGTAGACCGGGATGCGCGCCGAGCAGGTCATGAGCGGCGCCACCAGGATGGTGGTCAGCCGGTCGCGCCGGCTGTCGATCACGCGCGCGCCCATGATCCCCGGGATCGCGCAGGCGAAGGAGGAGAGGAGCGGGATGAAGGCCCGCCCGTGCAGCCCCGCGCCCCCCATCACCTTGTCCATCAGGAAGGCGGCCCGGGCCATGTAGCCGAGGTCCTCCAGCAGGATGATGAAGAGGAAGAGGATCAGGATCTGGGGCAGGAAGACCAGCACGCTGCCGACGCCTGAGATCACCCCGTCTGAGATCAGACTTCGCAGTAGGCCCGGCG
>CAXUCS010000358.1:0-3245 GCA_964249365.1 uncultured Caulobacteraceae bacterium
GATCCAGCATCCTCCCCGTCCTGCCGCGGGGCGGACAGCCTAGTCGGACAGCGTCACCATGAGCGGCGTGTGGTCCGAGGGCTTGTCCCAGCCGCGAGGGTCGCGCTGGACCTCGCTCGCCTCCAGCCGGTCGGCGGCTTGAGGCGAGAGGAGGGCATGGTCGATGCGGACGCCGTGGTCCCGCTCGAAGGCGCCCCTGAAATAGTCCCAGTAGGTGTAGGCGTGAGGCTCGGCGCCCACGGCGAGGTGCGCGTCGACGTAGCCGAGATTGGTGAGCGAGCGGTGCGCCCCCCGGCTTTGCGGCTGGTAAAGGGCGTCGCCCGTCCAGCTCTCCGGCTTGTCGCAATCCAGCGGGGTAGGGATGACGTTGTAGTCGCCCGCCAGCACGACCGCCTCCTCCAGCTGCAGGAGCGCGGTCGCGTGGGCGTGCAGGCGCGCCATCCAGGATAGCTTGTAGCTGAACTTGTCCGTCCCGATCGGATTGCCGTTGGGCAGGTACAGGGAGGCGACGCGCACCGGCCGGGGCGCCTCAACCACCGCCTCGATGTAGCGGGAATGGGTGTCGCCGTCGTCGCCGCCCGGAAGGCCGCGCCGCGCCTCCTCCATGGGGAAGCGGGACAGGATCGCCACGCCGTTATAGCTTTTCTGCCCGTGGACCAGGACGTTGTAGCCTGCGGCCTCCACCGCCTCGCGCGGGAACTTCTCGTCCACGCACTTCAGCTCCTGCAGGCAGGCGACGTCCGGCTCCGCCGCCTTCAGCCAGCGCAGGAGGTTCTCCAGCCGCGCATTGACGGAGTTCACGTTCCAGGTGGCGATGCGCATGGAGCGGTTTTAACGTGCTTGGTGGCGGCGGCGTAGCCCCCTCAGTCGGCTTCGCCGACAGCTCCCCCAGAAGGGGAGCATCTGCAGCTGAGATGTATGGATCCTCCCCTTCTGAGGGGGACCGCGAAGCGGCGGAGGAGCGTCCCGGCCGTCAGATGGAGAAGCTCACGCCGCAGCCGCAGCTCGACTTGGCATTGGGGTTCCTGACGCGGAACTCCGACGCCGCCAGCTCCTCCACCCAGTCGATCTCCGAGCCGGCGAGGAAGGGCACCGACACGTCGTCCACCAGGGCCGCGGCGCCGTCGCGCTCGACCCGCAGGTCGTCCGGCTCCCCCGCTTCCACCAGGTCGAACAGGTACTGGAAGCCCGAGCAGCCGCCGCCCTCCACCGCCACCCGCAGCATGATCGCCCGCCCCTCCGCTTGGCCGATGTCGCGCAGGCGCCGGGCGGCGGAGGCGGAAAGCGTGATGGGACTTGCGGCCACGGCTCGCGGCTCCAGGCTGGCGGATCAGGTCGATCGTCAATATGAGCGCCGCGGGGCCCCGGCGAAAGCCTGCGCTCGCGAGCACCCGATGGCCTCCTCCTACATCGCCCCGTCCCGAGCCCCCTACGCAGAGGACCCCGCCCGCTCGCGCGGCCGGCTGCACCCGGAAGGCGAGAGCGCCACCCGCACCGTCTTCGCCCGCGACCGCGACCGGGTGATCCACTGCTCCGCCTTCCGCCGGCTGAAGGAGAAGACCCAGGTCTTCGTCGCCCACGAGGGCGACCATTTCCGCACCCGCCTGACCCACAGCCTGGAGGTCGCCCAGATCGCGCGCTCCATCGCCAGGGCGCTCGGGCTCGACGACGACCTGGCCGAAGCGGTGGCGCTGGCGCACGACCTCGGCCACCCGCCCTTCGCCCACGCGGGGGAGGAGCAGCTGCAGGCCTGCATGGCGCCCTACGGCGGCTTCGACCACAACGTCCAGACCTTCCGCGTCCTGGTGCGGCTGGAAGCGCGCTACCCCGCGTTCGAAGGCCTGAACCTTTCCTGGGAGACGCTGGAGGGCGTGGTGAAGCACAACGGGCCGTGCCGCGAGCTGGACAAGCCCGCCTTCCAGCCCATCCTCCACCTCGACCGGGCATTCCCGCTCGACCTGCACACCTACGCCTCGGCGGAGGCGCAGGTCGCGGCGCTGTCCGACGACATCGCCTACAACAACCACGACGTGGACGACGGGCTGCAGGCGGGGCTGTTCACACTGGAGGACCTGAAGGACGTCCCGCTTATCGGGCCATCGGTGGACTCGGTGGACGCGGACTGGCCGGGGCTGGAGCCGCGCCTGACCCGGCTGGAGGCGGTGCGGCGCATGATCGGCGCCATGGTCGGCGACGTGGTTGAGGAGACCCGGCGGAGGGCGCAGCGCGTGGAAACGGCGGCGGAGGTGCGCGCGCTCGGCGCGCCGCTCGTGGCCTTCTCCGCGCCCATGGTCGCCGACGTGGACCGCCTGCGCGCCTTCCTGTTCGAACGGATGTACCGCCACCACCGGGTGAACCGCACCCGCAGCGCGGCGCGCCGCATCCTGCGCGAGCTGTTTGGGCTCTACATGGAGGAGGGCGACGTCATGCCGCCGGCCTGGTACGGCCGAACGCGGGACGCGGACGAAGCCAAGCGGGCGCGGGTGGTTTGCGACTACATCGCCGGCATGACCGACCGTTTCGCCATCGAGGAGCACCGGCGTCTGTTCGGTCTGGAGAGCTGGCGTTAGGCTTTCGTTAACCCCGCTCCCGTTCCGTGGGGTGAGGCGATCCGGCCGTCCGGCGAAGGCGCGGGGCGGGCTAGACTGTCAGCCGCGCTGCGATTCGCGCGGGAAGCGACCGGGCGCACACTTCGCCCAAGGACGTGGTGATCCATGACCGACTACGACCGCGGGGCCTACACGCCCCAGACAGACGCGCCGCTCGCCTTCGACCCCCGCCGGCCGAGCGAGCGGCGGCCCATGCCCATGGCCCTGATCGGCAGCGCCGCAGTGCTGGTGATCCTGCTGGCGGGCGTGGCCATGGTCTACCGCGGCGGCGTCCGCCACGCGGGCGAGAGCCCCCGTCCGGTGGGCGAGCCGGTGATGGCGGTGAAGACCGCGCCGACGGCGGGACAGTCCCCCGCGAACTCGTCCGACGTGGACGTCTATTCCTCCGGCCTCGGCGCCACGGCCGGCTCGACCCAGGCTGCAGCTACGCCGTCCTCCCCGGCTCCGGCCGGTTCGACCCAGGCCTCCTCTACCCAGGTCGCCAGCGCGAAGGGCGCGGCCGTCGCCGCGGCGTCCCCGGCCGCCTCGCCCCCGGTCTCGGTCCGGTTCGCGTTGGTGAAGCCGAGCACCTTGATCGCCCCGGTCCAGTGGATGTAGGGGTCGTAGACGTAGGCCGAGTTCTGGTCGACGGTGCGC
>CAXUCS010000359.1:0-3211 GCA_964249365.1 uncultured Caulobacteraceae bacterium
GGCGCAGCCACGCATCTTCGCACGCAACCCCGGCCACGGCCTGGGCGCCGGCTGCGAGAGCCCGGCGGCGCCTGGCGGCGGTTCCGGCGAGCTGAAGGCCTACCTGCATCGCCCCGCCACCGCGCCGGAAGGCGCTCCGCCCTGGGTGGAGGTGCTCGGCCAACTCAAGGGCGCCTGCGAGGACGACGGGGGCGGCGAGGTCGTCACGGTGACGATCGGGCCCAGCCGCTACGCCGACCTCCTCCAGGGCGCGCTGGGGGGGCGGCGATCCAGTCCCGGATGGGGGCTCCACTCGCAGGACGTGGCGCTGCTGCAGGGCAACATGCTCGACGTGCTGGCCGCCGAGACCCGGACCTGGACGGCGCACCGCTGACACGCGCGGACCGCCCGGCGCGGGTGCGCCGGACAGCCTGAGCGCCGCCTCGTCGTCGCCCTCAGCTCCTGAAGAGGCTGAGGAGGTTCTGCGAGGAGCTGTTGGCGATGGAGAGCGCCTGCACGCCCAGCTGCTGCTTGGTCTGCAGCGCCTGCAGGGTCGCGCTCTCGGCGGCCACATCGGCGTCGACCAGGTTGCCGATGCCGGTGTTCAGCGCGTCCGACAGCTTGGAGACGAAGGTCAGGTTCTCCGTCACCTGGTTGGCGTCGGTGCCGAGCTTGGAGACCGCCAGGTTCACCTTGCTGATGGAGGCGTTGATGGTGGTCAGGAGACTGGAGGCCTGGGTCGCGGTGGTGAAGCTGGAGCCGGCGCTCACCGTGAGATTGGCCCCGCCGAGCGCCAGGCTCTGCGCCTGGAGCGTGATCTTGTTGGTGTTGTTGGGGCTGGCCAGCGCATAGAGCGTGGTGCCGCCGGTCTCGATCATGTTGGCGCCGTCGAAGCTGGCGTTGGCGGTCGCCGTCTTGATCTGGTTGATCAGGGAGCCGACGTCGGCGTTCAGCGCCGCGCGGTCGGTGGTGGAGAGCGAGGTGTCGGACGCTTCCAGCGTCTTGGACTTCATCTGGTTCAAGAGGTCGGAGATGGTCTGGCCGGCCGACACGGCCACGTCCAGCACGGAGGCGGCGCGGTTCAGGCTGTCGGTCACCGCGCCCACCGCCATCACCTGCGAGCGCTGGCTCTGGGCGATGTTCCAGATCGCCCCGTCGTCCTCGGCCCCGGCGATCTTCAGGCCCGTGGAGACCTCGTTCTGCGTCTTCTGCAGATTGGCGTTGGTCATGTTCAACGACTGCAGCGCGACCATGGCGCCGGTGTTGGTGTTGATGCTGTTCAGCGACATCAGCTGGTCCTCTGCGATCTCGAACGGGGGCTCCGGATCGTCGCGGGCGGACGTCGGCGGGCGCTACACTCCCGGTGCAATCCGCAAGCTGCGGACCAGGGCGTATCGTCGTTAAGTCATTGAGTTAATGAGGGGCCAATCGTTTCCTGACCGTTAACCATAGGCAAGGCTCGCCGCCACGCGGCTGTTTTTGCCGGGCAGAAACGCGCAAGGCCCGGCGCTCAGCCTCCGGCGTCAGCGATCGCGCCTTCCCGCAGGAGGAAGGCCTGCAGGGCGGCGGCGTCCACCTCCGTCTCCACGAAGGCCTGTCCGATCCCGCGCGCGAGCACCAGGACGAGGCCGCCGCCCTGCGCCTTCTTGTCCTGCGCCATGTGGCCGAGGAGCCGCCCCGCGTTGAAGGGCGCGCCGGCGAGGGTGTGCAGGCGGGTGGGCAGCCCGGCCCCGGCGATCGCGGCCTCAACCCGGGCGGCGTCGTCCGCGGCGCAGAGGCCGAGCTCGGCGGAGAAGCGGAACGCCAGCGCGCAGCCGACTCCCACCGCTTCCCCGTGGAGCAGGCCGGTCCCGAAGCCGGTCTCGCTCTCCAGCGCGTGGGCGAAGGTGTGGCCGAGGTTCAGGAGTGCGCGCCGCCCGCCCTCCCGCTCGTCGTCGGCCACGATCTGCGCCTTCATCTGCACCGAGCGCGCCACCGCATGGGCGAGCGCGGCGGGTTCGCGCGCCAGCACCGCCGCGCCGTTCCCCTCCAGCCAGGTGAAGAAGGTGGCGTCGCCGAGAAGGCCGTACTTCAGCACCTCCGCATAGCCCGCCCGCATCTCGCGCGGCGACAGCGTCGCCAGCACGTCCAGGTCCGCCAGCACCGCGAGCGGCTGGTGGAAGGCGCCGACCAGGTTCTTGCCCGCCGCCACGTCGATGGCGGTCTTGCCGCCGACGGAGCTGTCCACCTGGGCCAGGAGCGTGGTCGGAACCTGGATGAAGTCGATGCCGCGCTTGTAGACGGCGGCCGCAAAGCCCGCGAGGTCGCCGACCACGCCCCCTCCGAAGGCCACGATGCGGTCGCCGCGGTCCAGCCGCAGCGCCAGCAGCCGCTCGATGAGGTCCTGCAGCCCGGCGAAGCTCTTGGTCTCCTCGCCGGGCGGGAGCGCGATCATCTCTACCGCCACGCCCGCGCTCCTGAGCGCCGCGGCCAGCCGCTCGCCGTGGCGCTCCGCCACGTGCCGGTCGGTCACCACCGCGGTGCGTCCCCGCGGCAGCAGGGGGGCGAGCCACGCTCCCGCCCCGTCGATCAGCCCGGGACCGATCACCACCTCATAGGCGCGCGCGCCCTCCAGCCCCACGCGGACCCGGCAGGTCGCCGCCCCGTTCATGCGATCGTCCCGGCGAGGTGGTGGTTCATCGCCCGGAGCAGGCCGGCGAGGCTGGCCTGGATGTCTCCATCGCCGGTCTGCACGGTGAGGTGCGCCTCGCCGTAGTGGGGGTAGCGCTCGCCCGCCAGGCTGGTGAGCACCTCAAGCGGGTCGCGCCCGTGCAGGAGCGGGCGGCTGGTCCGCCGGCTCACCCGTCGCACCAAGACATCGAGGTCGGCCTTCAGCCAGATGCAGAGCGCATGCTGGCGCGCCAGCGCCCGGGTGGCGGGATGGATGAAGGCGCCTCCGCCGGTGGCCAGCACATGGGGCGGCTCCTGGGTGAGGAGGCGTGCGATCACCCGCCGCTCGCCGTCGCGGAACTCCGCCTCCCCGCGTTCGGAGAAGATTTCCGCCACCGAGCGGCGGGCGGCCCGTTCGATCTCCTGGTCGGCGTCGCGAAAGGGCAGGCGCAGCGCGGCGGCGAGCGCGCGACCGATCGTGCTCTTGCCCGCCCCCATCAGCCCGACCAGCACCACCGTGCGCTCGCCGAGCCGCGGGTCCGGCTGGACGGCGGCTTCGGGTCGCTCCGGCGGCGGGGTGAGG
>CAXUCS010000360.1:0-3191 GCA_964249365.1 uncultured Caulobacteraceae bacterium
GCACCCGGTCCGCCGGACGGCGCGACCGCTGTCCATCCGTGCGTCCAGGAGCGTCGAGCCGCCGTGGAGATCGAAGACTACCGCCCGCTGAGGATCGAGGACTATGCGCTGATCGGCGACTGCCGCAGCGCCGCCCTGGTGGGCGCGAACGGCTCGGTCGACTGGCTGTGCTGGCCCCATTTCGACAGCGACGCCTGCCTGGCGGCGCTGCTCGGCACCGGCGTCAACGGGCGCTGGGGCCTGGCCCCCGCCGACGGGGCCGGCTGCAGCCGGCGCAGCTACCGCGGCGACACCCTGATCCTGGAGACGGTCTTTGAGACCGGCGAGGGCGAGGCGGCGGTGGTCGACTACATGCCGGTCGGCGTCGAGCACCACGCGGTCGTGCGCCGGGTGGAGGGCCGCCGCGGCAGGGTCCCGTTCGAGCTCCTGCTCAAGCCCAAGTTCGAATACGGTTCGGTGCGGCCCTGGGTCTCGCCGCTGGAGGGGGGCGGCGGGCTGCAGGCCACCGCCGGCCAGAACACCGTGGTGCTGCGCGGGCCCGACGCCGTGGCGCTGGAGCACCACGAGGGCGTGATCCGCGGCCGCTTCGACGTGGAGGCCGGCCAGGCGCTGACCTTCACCATGAGCTGGGGGCGCTCCCACCTGGCGCCGCCCCCTCCGTTCGACGCCGACGAGGCCTACGCGGCCACCGACGCCTTCTGGACCGAGTGGGCCGGCCGCTGCACCTACCGGGGCGGGTTCCGCGCGCCGGTGATGCGCTCGCTCCTGACGCTGAAGGCTCTGTCCTTCTCGCCCACGGGCGCGCTGGTGGCCGCGCCCACCACCTCGCTGCCGGAGAAGGTCGGCGGCCCGAGGAACTGGGACTACCGCTACTGCTGGCTGCGCGACGCCACCCTGACGCTGGTCGCCATGATGGCGGGCGGCTACCTGGAGGAGGCGCAGGCCTGGGTGGCGTGGCTGCACCGCGCGGTGGCGGGCGACCCGGCCGACCTCCAGATCATGTACGGCCTCGGCGGCGAGCGGCGGCTGATCGAGTGGGAGGTCAAGTGGCTGGCGGGCTACGAGGGCTCAGCCCCGGTGCGGGTCGGCAACGCCGCCTCCGGCCAGCTCCAGCTCGACACCTATGGCGAGGTGATGGGCGCCTTGAGCCTGGCGCGCGCCAAGGGGCTGATGCTGCCCGACACCGCCTGGCCGATGCAGCGGGCGCTCCTGGAGCACCTGGAAGAGATCTGGGAGGGGCCGGACGACGGCATCTGGGAGGTGCGGGGCGGCAGGAAGCCCTTCACCCACTCCAAGGTCATGGCCTGGCTCGCCTTCGACTGCGCGATCAAGGATGCGGAGGCGCACGGGCTGCCCGCCCCGCTGGA
Source organism: uncultured Caulobacteraceae bacterium (assembly GCA_964249365.1). GTDB lineage: Bacteria > Pseudomonadota > Alphaproteobacteria > Caulobacterales > Caulobacteraceae > CAHJWH01. Next base: position 1,368 of record CAXUCS010000360.1, read on the forward strand.
GCACTGGCGCGAGCTGCGCGGGCGCATCCACGCCACCGTGTGCGACAAGGGCTTCGACGTCGGCCGCAACAGCTTCGTCCAGAGCTTCGGCGGGTCCGCGGTCGACGCCAGCCTGCTCCTGATCCCGCGGGTCGGCTTCCTCCCGCCGGACGACCCGCGGGTGGCCGGCACGGTGAAGGCGGTGGAGGAGGAGCTGCTGCAGGGGGGCTTCGTCCTGCGCTACCGCACCGAGGGCGGCGGCGACGGCCTGCCGCCGGGGGAGGGCGCCTTCCTGCCCTGCTCCTACTGGCTGGCGAGCGCCTACACCCAGCTCGGCCGGGGCGAAGAGGGCCGCGCCCTGTTCGGGCGGCTCGTCGGCCTGTGCAACGACGTGGGGCTGCAGTCGGAGGAGTACGACCCCGCCGCCGGCCGGCTGGTCGGCAACTTCCCCCAGGCCTATTCCCACCTGTCGCTGGTCGCCGCCGCCGTGGCGCTGGACATCTCGGACGAGGGCGGCGCCCTGACGATGAAGGCCATGGCCGAACGCTAGGGCCGCGCCGGGCGGGACGGCGGGGCAGGGGCTTCATCCGCGGGGGGAGCGGCGCTACACGGTGGGGATGATCGTCGTCCACCACCTGAACAACTCCCGCTCCCAGCGCGTGCTGTGGCTCCTGGAGGAGCTGGGCGTGCCCTATGAGGTCCGCCGCTACGAGCGCGACGGCCAGACCATGCTGGCGCCGCCGGAGCTGAAGGCGGTGCATCCGCTCGGCAAGAGCCCGGTGGTGACCGACGGTGATCTCACCCTCGCCGAGACGGGGCTGATCGTGGAATACCTCTGCGACCGCTACGGCGAGGGCCGCCTCGCCCCGCCCAAGAGCGCCGGGGTCGACGGGCCCGAGCGGCTGCGCTGGCTCTACTGGCTGCACTATTCGGAAGGCTCGGCCATGCCGCCCCTGGTGATGGCGCTGGTGTTCAACGCCCTGCCGCAGCGCTCGCCGGCGCTGCTCCGCCCGCTGGTGAAGCGGGTCGCGGGCGCGGCGGAGAAGGGCTTCATCGGCCCGCAGATCAGGCTGCACATGGACTGGTGGGAGGCCGAGCTGGCCAAGGGCGGCGGCTGGTTCGCCGGCCCGCAGTTCAGCGCCGCCGACGTCGCGATGAGCTTCCCCGTGGAGGCCGCCGCGATGCGGGCGGGCGCGGCGAGCCGGCCCGCGCTCAAGGCCTTCCTCGACCGCATCCACGCGCGGGTGGCCTACAAGGCGGCCCTTGAGCGCGGCGGCCCCTACGCCTTCGCCTGACCCTCAGGCCTGACCCTCAGGGAGGAGCCCGTCGTGGCTGAAGCCGTCTCGACCCGCCTCTGCGAAGGCGTGCTGCACCTGGTGATCGACCGGGTGGAGAAGAAGAACGCCCTGACCGACGCCATGTACTGCGCGCTCGCCGACGGGCTGGGGCGGGCGGAGGCGGGCGGCTGCCGCGCCGTCCTCATCCGCAGCGAGGGCGACACCTTCACCGCCGGCAACGACCTCGCCGACTTCGCCGCGGTGTCGCAGGGCGAGGCCAAGGGCGAGGGCGTCGGCCGCTTCCTCCAGGCGATCTCCACCGCCACCCGGCCGCTGGTGGCCGCCGTCCAGGGCCGCGCGGTCGGGATCGGCGCGACGCTCCTCCTCCACTGCGACTACGTCCTCCTGGCGGAGGGGGCCGAGCTGATCACGCCCTTCGTCAACCTGGGCCTGGTGCCGGAGGCGGCGTCCAGCCTGCTCCTCCCATCGCGCATCGGCCACCTGCGCGCCTTCGCCGCGCTGGGGCTCGGCGAGCCGATCGGGGCGGCCGAGGCGCTGAGCTGGGGGC
>CAXUCS010000361.1:0-3190 GCA_964249365.1 uncultured Caulobacteraceae bacterium
GGGCCCGGGCGCTCCTGGTGGGCGAGAGCCTCATGCGCCAGGCCGACGTGGCCGCCGCGACCCGGGCCCTGCTCGGCTGAGCCCTCAGCCGGCGACCTCGTCGGTGATGACGTGGAACTTGGCCAGCTCCGAGGAGCCGAAGCTGGTGGAGATGGCGACATCGGTGGCGTCGCGGCCGTAGCCCTGCAGGATGCGCCCGATGCGGGGCTTGTTGTGGCGCGCGTCGAAGGTGATCCAGCGGCCGCCGATGAAGGCCTGGAACCAGGCGGAGAAGTCCATGGCCGCGTCGACCGGGGCCACGCCGATGTCGCCGAGATAGCCCGTGCAGTAGCGCGCCGGGATGTTCATGCAGCGGCAGAGCGTCACCGCCAGGTGGGCGAAGTCGCGGCACACGCCCTTGCAGTCCTGGTGGGCGCCGTGCGCGGTGCGGTCGACCCGGGCGTGGTGGTAGCCGAACTCGATCCGGTCGTGGGCGTAGTCCACGATGGCCTGCACCCGCCGCCAGCCGGCCTGGACGCGTCCGAACTCCGCCCAGGCGGTATCCATCAGGAAGTCGGTCTCGCAGTAGCGCGAGCCCAGGAGATAGACGAGCGCCTCGTCCGGCAGGTCCTGGATGGCGTGCTGCTCGGCATCGGTTGGAACCTCGTCCGGCCGGCCGGAGTCGGAGATGACGAAGTCGCTGGAGAAGGTGATCAGCCCGCCCGGCGCCAGCAGGCGGTGACAGATGTTGCCGAAGCCGTCGCGGTAGGCGTGGACGGGGACCTCCGGCGTGACCCGCAGGTCCTGGGGCGTGACGAGGTCGCCCAGCCGCTCCGGCCGTACGCTGAGGAGCAGCAGCATCGGGGTCGGCCCGGCGCAGTCATAGGCGATCTCGAAGCCGGCGCGGATCTGCATCGTGAAGGGAACTCCCGGTTGGACCTGCGCCCGGACTGGCGGTCAGGCGACCAGACGCACCGGGGCGTCCTGGCGTTCCACGTTCACCTCGACCTCCACGTCCATGCCGAGGAAGTCCTCGGCCGCCCCGTCATAGCTGCCGCACAGCGGCGCGGCCTGGCGCGGGTCGCGGGTGATGGCCACCCGGATCAGGTCGGTGGCGCCCACGATGCCGTTGGTGGGGTCGAACTCCACCCAGCCGCAGCTCGGCAGGAAGACGCGCACCCAGGCGTGGGTGTGGCCGCCGCCCGCCCGCTTGGGGCCGCCGCGGCCGTTGCGGCTGTAGACGTAGCCGGAGACGAACCGGGCGGCGAGGCCGAGCGAGCGCGCCGCCTCCATCATCAGCATGGCGTAGTCGCGGCAGGTGCCCGAGCCGAGCTCCAGCGTCTCCAGCGGCGCCTGGGCCGGACCGTAGAGCCGTTGGCAGTAGCTGAACTCGCGCCGGATCGCCTGGGTCATCTCCGACAGGGCCGCCAGCACGCCCGTCGGCCCGTCCCGGCGCAGGAACTGCTGGGCCCAGCGCTCCAGCCGCCGCTCCGGGTCGGGGTGCTGGCGCTCGATGGAGCGCAGGAGGTCGGGCATGTCGTCCGGCGAATAGGCGAAGGGGAAGGTCTGCGCGGCCGCGTCGATCAGGTCCTCCTCCTCGGTGACCAGCGGCGCGGGCGCGTGCTCCAGCGTCACCTGGCTTTCGAAGCTGATCTCCTCGGCGGCGGCGCCTGCGAAACGGGCCACGCCCACGCAGTTGCCGAACACGTCGTGGACAAAGCGCAGCTCCGCCGGCTCCGGCAGGATCACCAGGCGTGACTGGACGATGCGCTGATCGTAGCTTTCCAGCGGGCGGAACATCATCCGGTGCTCGCCGAACGGGACCGGCCGACGGTAACGGTAGCGCGTGAGATGACGAATCGAAACGGTCGGCATGGCTCCAGCTAACGGCGAACGGGGTTAAGGGGTCCATGCCGCCTCTCGCGCCGACCGATCCCGATCCCGTGATTGCCTATGATCGGGGCAGTTCAAGCCCATTCGTGCTGGTGTGCGACCACGCGGGGCGCCGCACGCCCGCGGAACTCGGCGACCTCGGCCTGCCGCCGGACGCGTGGGAGCGCCACATCGCCTGGGACATAGGCGCGTTCGGCCTGGCTCAGGCGCTCGCCCGCCGGCTGGGCGGCGCCTGCCTGATCGCCCAGGCCTATTCGCGCCTGGTGATCGACTGCAACCGCCACCCCGACCGGGCGGACGCCATCGTGGCGGTGGCGGACGGGACGGCGGCGCCCGGCAACCGCGACCTGACGCCGCAAGCGCGCAGGGCGAGGGTGGAGGCGATCCACACGCCCTACCACCTGGCCATCTCGGCGGAGCTGGACGCGCGGGCGGCGCGGGGACTCTCCACCGCGCTGATCCTCCTGCACAGCTTCACGCCCGTGATGGCGGGCCGGGTGCGACCCTGGGAGGTCGGGGTGCTGCACGGGGGCAACCGGCTCTCCCTGGCCGCGCTCGACTGGCTGGGGCGGCGCGCGGAGCTGACGGTCGGCGACAACGAGCCCTATGCGATGGACGAGGTCGACTACACCGCGCCCACCCACGCCGGCCCGCGCGGGCTGGAGTACCTGGAGCTCGAGACCCGCCAGGACCTGATCGCCGACCCCGCCGGCCAGGACCGCTTCGCCGCCCTCTACGCCGAGATGCTCGGCGAGCTCGTGCGCTAGAGCTGCGGCGTCCCGCCATAGGCCAGCGGGCCGAGCGTGCGGTCCGCCAGGATGCGCAGCGCCTGCAGCAGGAGCAGCAGGATGATGGGGCTGATGTCGATGCCGCCGAGGTTGGGCAGGATGCGCCGGATCGGCCGCAGCAGGGGATCGGTGACGCCGTCCAGAGCGCGCACGATGCGGTAGAGGGTGGGGTTGCGCAGGTTGATGACGTCGAAGGCCACCAGCCAGCTCAGGATGGCGGTGACGATCACCAGCACGATGGCGAGCTGGATCAGGCTGTCGATCAGGAACAGCAGGGCGACGATCATGGCGGGCGGGGCATCCGTGGAGACCTCTCCGGTCTGCACGTGTTCGCACGGGCGCTCAAGCGCGGAGCGCGGCGAGCGCCCGGCGGGCAGGGGATAGGCGAAGGCGGCGCGGGGCGGTAGCGACGGACCATGAACCCCTTCGAGTCCTGGGTCGGCGGCCAGCCCTGGTGGGTCACGCTGCTGCTGCTCCCGGCGTTGGTGCTCGCGGCGGCGGCCGTGCGGCTGGTCCGGCTAGGGCTGCTG
>CAXUCS010000362.1:0-3177 GCA_964249365.1 uncultured Caulobacteraceae bacterium
GCCGATGCGGTGGAGGAGACGGGCTGCGCCGCCGCCGCGGCGCTGGACGGCGGTCCCTGCGCGGTGGGGTGGGAGTCCACGGTGGTGTCGCTGCTCGGCGCGCGTCCCGCGCTGCTCCGTCCGGGCGGGATCGGCCGGGAGGCGCTGGAGGCGGTCGCCGGCCCGCTGGAGGCGTCGGCGCCCGGCCACGGTCGCCGTTAGCCCGGCCGGCTGCAGCTCCACTATGCGCCGGACGCGCCTCTGAGGCTGGACGCGGCAGGGCCGGAGGGCGGCGAAGCCTACCTCGCCTTCGGCCCGGCCGGACCGGACGGACCCGGCGTGCTGAACCTCAGCCGGACCGGCGACCTCAGCGAAGCGGCGGCCAACCTTTTCGCCATGCTGCGGGACGCGGATCGGCGGGCGCCGCGGGCCATCGCCGTGGCGCCCATCCCGCAGCAAGGGCTCGGCGAGGCGATCAACGACCGGCTGAGGCGCGCCGCGGGCTTCGTCGGCTGATGCGCCATGCGCATCCTCAGCTGAACAGCCGCTCCCAGAGCGAGCGGAGGACGCCCGCCGTGGCGCCCCAGATCAGCCGGTCCTCGTGAGGCATGGCGTAGTAGCGCCGTGGGCCGGCCGGGCTCTCCCAGATGCGCTCCTCGTGGTTGGCGGGGTCCATCAGGAAGGCGAAAGGCGTCTCGAACACCTCCGCCACCTCCGCGGGCGAGGGATGGAGCGTGAAGCCGGGCTCCACCACCGCCACCACCGGGGTGATCTCGAAGCCGGTGGAGGTGCGGTGGCGGTCGCCGAGCCCGATGGGGCGCACGAAGGCCGGGTCGAGCCCGATCTCCTCCTCGGCCTCCCGGATGGCGGCGGCCCAGGGCGTCTCGCCCGGCCCCGCGCGGCCGCCCGGCAACGCGACCTGGCCGGAGTGGCGGGCCAGGGTGTCGGCCCGGCGGGTGAAGATGACGTGGAGCGCTCCCGCCCTCGCGGTCAGCCCGACCAGGACGGCGGCGGGGACCAGCGTCCCGCCCGCGCCCGAAAGCGCTACGCCTTCGACGTCCACATCCGCCGTGATCCTCTCCTCCATCCCGGGCGCGGGAGCGAGCGGCAGCAGCCGGTGCGCCAGCCAGGGCTCCAGCTCTCGGAGGGGCGAGGCCGGCGTGACCGCCGCCAGCGTCACTCCGCCGCCCCGGCCAGAGCCGGTCCAAGCGGAAACCAGACGCCGTGGCTGGTGACGCCCAGCTCCTCGCCGAACGCCGTCGCCCGAGTTTCGGCCATCTCGACCAGCTCGTAATAGACCGGGCGCGTCAGCCGCGCCTCAAGCCTGCGCCGCACGTGCAGATAGGGCGCGGGCTCGCCGGTCGCCTCGTCCACCCGCACCTCGAGCCCGTGCTCCGGCCCCGCCTCCACCACGTCGCCGACGTTGGTGACGAAGCGCAGCGCCGGGCCGACCCGGTCCACGCTGACGGCGAGAAAGGGCGCGTCCTCCACCCGGATGCGCAGCTTCTCCGCCGGGGTGACGAGATGGAAGCCGTCCGGGTCCAGCCGCAGCACGGTGGAGAAGAGCCGCACCAGCGGCGCGCGCCCGATCGGCGAGCCTTCGTGGAACCAGGTCCCGTCGCGCGCGATGCGGATGTCGATCTCGCCGCAGTGGGCGGGACGCCAGAGGTGGACGGGCGGCAGGGCGCGGGCCTGCTCCCCCTCGCCGCCCGCGACGGCCAGGACGCCGGCCAGACCGGGAGGAGGTTCGGCGGGCTCTTCGCTCATGGCGCCGATATGCGGAGCCGGGCGGCCGGGCTCAAGCGCAAGCCCCGGCCAGGGCGGCGAACTCGGACTCCTGTCGGCGAAGCTCCCGGACCAGCGGCGCGTAGAGGGTGCGCTCGCCCCCGCCCTCCGGCGTGCCGAACAGGCCGACCTCGCAGTGTCGGTCGTTGTCCCAGCCGGGATAGGCCAGGACGGGATAGAGGCAGACGCCCTGGACCGCCACGCCCGCCGCCATGGCGGCGCGCACCTCCTCGCAGACGTAGTTCAGCCAGGGGCCGCGCCCGTGCCGCTCCGCCCCCGTTTCCGCGATCAGCAGCGGCCGGCCATAGCGGGCGTGCATGTCCGCCAGGAGGGTCCGCATGTCGGTGTAGGCGTGGTGGCCCATCGGGATGGTCGGACCGCGATAGTGCCACTGGTTATGGGGGTAGTAGTTCAGCCCCACGATATCGAGGAGCTCCGGCCGGCCGCCGAGGGCGGGGTCGCGTAGGCCGGCCAGCATGTCGAAGGCCTCGAACTGGGTGAGGTGCTGGTCGCGCGCCTCCGCCTCCGGCAGGGCGTCGTTGCGCTCGACCTTGATGAGGGGTTCGCACCAGACCAGCCGCGCACGGGGATCGACCGACAGGCAGGCCTCCGAGGCCGCCACGGCCGCGCGGACCAATTGGCGCTTCAGCTCCGGCCCGCGCCCGGTCTCGGCGGGGAAGAAGTAGCCGACGTCGCCCGCCGACCAGGTGAAGAAGCTGATCTCGTTGACCGGGCACCAGAGCGGCGCCGCCTCGCCCTCCTCCTTCAGGACCCGCGCCGCCTCCGCCGCGAAGCGGGCCAGGCCGTCGACCCAGGCGGGCGACCACAGGTCCAGGAACTCCGGCCAGCCGTAGTGGCAGATGTCCCAGATCACCTGCACGCCCGCCGCCCGGGCGGCGCGGACCATGGGGAGCCAGCTCGACCAGTCGTAGCGGCCGGGCGCCTGCTCGATCAGGTGCCAGCGCAGGCCGTCGCGCACCGTGCGCAGCCCGAGCTCGCCGCAGGCCCGGTAGTCCGCCTCCGCCCGCTGGTCGTGATGGGTGGCGCGCGCAAGATCGAGCCGGCGTCCATCGCGGCGCTTCTGGGTGGAGCACTCGAAGCCGCCCATGAAGAAGCTGGCGAAGGGGGATGGCATGTGCTGCGCGGGCGCGACGAGCATCGGCTCGGGACCGAGGCCTAACCCCCCGGCCATCCAAGCGTTGCACTAATCCGCCTTCCCCGGTCGCCGGTGGACGGCGGCGGCGCGAGGTTGCGCGCGTGAAATGCTTTGACAGCCCCCGGTCGGGGGGGCGATGCGGCGACCACGGCCATCCCGCCGCAATCCTGCTCCGTTCAAGGACCGAAATGCGGCTGACAGCCCTCCTCCTCGCCGCCGCGGTCGCGGGCGCGCCCCTGGCCTACGCCGCCCACGCC
>CAXUCS010000363.1:0-3172 GCA_964249365.1 uncultured Caulobacteraceae bacterium
ACCGCCGACCGCGGTCTGGCCGGCGGCTTCAACTCCGGCGTTGCACGCGCGGCGCGCGAGCGGATCGGCGCTCTCCTCGCCCAGGGCAAGGACGTGCGGATCATCTGCATCGGCAGGAAGGGCCGCGACCAGCTCCGCCGCTTCTTCGGCGATCGCATCCTGCACACCTATGAGGTGGCCTCGGCCAAGTCGCTGACGCTCGACGTGGTCCAGCCCATCGCCGCCGACATCCTCGCCCGTTTCGAGGCGGGGGAGGCGGACGTGGTGACGCTCTTCTACTCCCGCTTCCGCTCCGTCATCAGTCAGACGCCGAGCGCGCGCCGGCTGATCCCTGCGGAGGTCGACGCAGAGGCGGCCGCGCAGACGCCGGACCTGAAGGGCGGCGTCTACACCTACGAGCCGGACGAGGCGACGATCCTGGAGACGCTTCTGCCCAGCAACATCGCGGTGCAGCTGCTTGCCGCCATGCTGGAGAACCAGGCCGGCTTCTTCGCCTCCCAGATGACGGCGATGGACAACGCCACCAGGAACGCCGGCGACCTGATCGCGAGCCTGACGCTGCAGTACAACCGCTCCCGCCAGGCCCAGATCACCAAGGAGCTGATCGAGATCATCTCCGGCGCCGAGGCGCTATGAGCCGCTAGCATTGACAGCGATGCTGGCGTCCTGCATCTAGCCGCGATGGCGACCCTGACGGTCCGCAACCTGCCCGACGAGGCGCTCGCGAAGTTCCGCGTGCGAGCGGCCCAGCACGGGCGCAGTATGGAGGCGGAGGCGCGAGAGGTGCTCGTCGCTGTCGCCGAGGGCGCGCGCGTGATCGCCACGCCGGACGAAGCCAATTTGGACGCGCGCATCGCCTCCATCCACGCCATGATCCGTAAGCAGCTCGGCGAGCTGCCGAAGGGGCGCGTTGACGCCTTCATCGCCGAGCGAAAGGCCGCGGCCGAGCGTGGCGAGTGAGCGTGCTGGACACTTCGGCCGTGCTTGCCATCATCTACGACGAAGAGGGAGCTGACCGGGCGCGCGCCCACGTCTCGGGGGCGTCGATCTCGCGCGTGAACGTCGCCGAGGTCCTGACAGATCTGGTGCGCAGCGGATATGGCGGCGCAGCCGACGCCAAGCGATTGGCGGCAAGACTGCCTTTGCAAGTCAAGGATGTGCTCGACGACCATCTCGAGCGCGTCGCCGAGCTGAAGCAGATACGGGGCTTGTCGCTCGGCGACTGCTTCTGCATCGCACTCGGTGAGAGCGCCGGCGAACCCCTGATCACCGCCGACCGGCAGTGGGCGACGCTCGATCTGGCCGTGCCCGTCGAGCTGATTCGTTGACCGCCTCCGCCTTGCCCGATCGGCCGCTGGTCGAGACGGATGCTTTGGACGGGCGCCTCGCCGGGGCCGATCCGGACGCCGCCCGCTTCTGTCGCGAACTGGCGGAAACGGGCTTGGCCGTCATCGACCTCGGACCGGAGGGCGTGGCGCTCTGCGACCGGGTGGTGGCGGAGACCGAGCCCTACTTCGCGGGCGGCGACGTCTACCGGGTGCAGGACGCTTGGCTCCGCTCGCCGGCGGTGAAGGCGGCGGCCACCCACCCCAGGATCGTGCAGCTCCTGGAGCTCGCTTACGGCCGGCGCGCCTTCCCCTTCCAGACGCTCAATTTCCAGCGCGGCACCCAGCAGGACATCCACTCCGACGCCGTGCATTTCAGCAGCGAACCGGCGGGCTTCATGTGCGGCGTCTGGATCGCGCTGGAGGACGTGACGCAAGCGTCCGGCCCGCTCGCCTACCTGCCCGGCAGCCATCGGCTCCCGTTCCTCTCCATGCAGGCGGCCGGGGTGGATCGCGAGGCGCCCACGCCCGCCGACTATGTCTCGACCTACCTGCCGGCCCTTCGCGCGCAGCTGGAGGCCTCGGGCCTGCCGCGCGCGGAGGCGCTCCTGAAGAAGGGTCAGGCGCTGGTCTGGGCGTCCAACCTCGCCCACGGCGGCTCGGCCATCAGCGACCCCGCCTCCACCCGCCGCTCGCTGGTGGTCCACTTCTATTTCGAGGATTGCCTCTACTATACGCCCATGGTGTCCAATCCGGGCAAGGGCGTGTATAGGACGCGCCTGCCCCTGGACGCGGCCACCGGCCGCTGGGTCTGGCCCCGCCGGGCCGGTCGCAGGGTTTCCGTCCCCAAGGGGGCGCTGGTGGAGGCGGTGTACCGCCAGATCACGCGCCGCCCCTTCGTCGATTACCTCGCGGGTTCGCCCCGCGCCCAACGCAAGAAGACCAAGAGCAGCCGCCCGTGACCATCCAGCAGCCCATCTCCGCCGACACCCGCTCCACCGGCCGCATCGCCCAGGTCATCGGCGCGGTGGTCGACGTCGAGTTCGACGGCCACCTCCCCGCCATCCTGAACGCGTTGGAGACGACCAACACCGACCAGAAGACCGGCCAGCCCTTCCGCCTCGTCTTCGAGGTGGCCCAGCACCTCGGCGAGAGCACGGTCCGCGCCATTGCGATGGACACCACCGAGGGCCTGGTCCGCGGCCAAGCGGTCCGCGACACCGGCGCGCCCATCAGCGTGCCCGTTGGCCCGGCCACGCTCGGCCGCATCCTCAACGTCATCGGCGAGCCGATCGACGAGGGCGGACCCATCGCCACCGACATGCGCCGCGTGATCCACGCCGAGGCGCCGTCCTTCGCCGACCAGTCCAACTCCACCGAAGTGCTGGTGACGGGCATCAAGGTCATCGACCTCCTTTGCCCCTACACCAAGGGCGGCAAGGTGGGCCTCTTCGGCGGCGCGGGCGTCGGCAAGACCGTGACCATGCAGGAGCTGATCAACAACATCGCCAAGGCCTACGGCGGCTATTCTGTGCTGGCGGGCGTGGGCGAGCGCACGCGCGAGGGCAACGACCTCTACCACGAGATGATCGAGTCGGGCGTGAACCAGGCCGGCGGCGGCGGCGACAGCCGTTGCGCGCTGGTCTACGGCCAGATGAACGAGCCGCCGGGCGCCCGCGCGCGGGTGGCGCTGACCGGCCTCTCCATCGCCGAATACTTCCGCGACGAGGAGGGCAAGGACGTGCTCCTCTTCATCGACAACATCTTCCGCTTCACCCAGGCCGGGTCGGAGGTGTCGGCGCTGCTCGGCCGCATCCCCTCGGCGGTGGGCTACCAGCCGACGCTCG
>CAXUCS010000364.1:0-3161 GCA_964249365.1 uncultured Caulobacteraceae bacterium
GGGCCGGCCAGCTGGCGGGGCCTAGCGCGTTGTCGCGCCGTCCGGGAAAGTCGCCGCCGGCCAGGTGCAGCTCCGCCAGTCCCCGTCCCGCCTGGCGGCAGTGGGCGGCCGTGGGGCGGTGGACCGCGACGCCGTCCAGGAAGCTGACCAGGGCCGCGGGACGCCCCCGCACCCGCTTCAGCATGACCCCCCGCCGGTCGGCCTTGGGCGTGGGGCAAGGGAAACCGCGGCCGGCCAGCCATGCCATCAGGTCCAGGAAGTAGGGCAGGTCCGCCGGGTCGACCCGTTTCTCGTAGAGCGTCAGGATGAAGCGGCCGCCCTGCGTCTCCAGGAGGAAGTTGGAGTTCTCGATCCCCTCGGCGATGCCCTTGCACGACGTCGCCGCGCCGAGATCGAAGTCGCGGAGCAGCCGTTCGAGATCGGTGTCGTCGACGGATGTGTAGACGGCCATGGCTTCAGGCGGATCGTGGCGATCGATCGGAGGAGGTTGGATTGCCGTCGCGAGCCGGTCCGACATCACGCTGGCGAGAACGGCGACGGAACGAAGGCGGTCCGCCGTGGGTTGCCTGAGAGATTAACTCACGAACGGGAGAAGAAACATGCGGGCCTTGATGATGGCGACGGCGGCGCTGATGGCGACCGGCGGAACTCTGGCGTACGCGCAGGACGCCTCTAACAACGACCAGGCCACCCCGGGCGCCCAGTCCGCCTCGATGGCCTATGTGACGGCCGCCGGCCAGAGCGACCAGTTCGAGATCCAGGAAGGCAAGATGGCCGAGAGCATGGGCCAGTCCGCCAAGGTGCGCCGCTTCGGCCGTCAGATGGTTGCGGACCATATGAAGAGCACGCGCGACGTCATGGCGGCCGCCTTGGCCAGTGGCATGCCGTCGATGACCCCGCCGCCGCTCTCGGCCGACCAGCAGCAGATGATCGCCCAGCTGCAGGCGACCTCCGGGGCCGCCTTTGACCGGACCTACGTCCAGCAGCAGATGCAGTCCCACCAGATGGCGCTGCAGGTGCAGCAGGGCTACGCCCAGTCCGGGACCGACCCGAACCTGAAGGGCGCGGCCACCAAGATCGTGCCGGTGGTCGAACATCACATTCAGGAGCTGCAGACCATGCAGTCGGCCATGTAAGGTAACCCGGCGGGCGGGTTTCGGCTCGCCCGCCGATCCTTCAGGCCGGAACGGCCTCTTCGGTCAGGACCCGCGGCAGCTTGAAGGTGACGGTCTCGCGGGCCGTCTCCTCCACCTCGATGGAGAGGTCGAAGCGGACCGCCAGCCAGGCGAGGACGCCTTCCACCAAAACCTCGGGTGCAGACGCCCCCGCGGTCAGGCCCACCACGGTGATGCCTTCGAACCAGGCGGCCTCGATCCGAGACGCATCATCGACCAGCTTGGCGTCGCGGGCGCCGGCCTTGACCGCGACCTCCACGAGGCGCTGCGAGTTGGAGGAGGTCGAGGACCCCACCACCAGCACGAGGTCGCATTTGGGCGACAGCGTCTTGATCGCTTCCTGCCGGTTGGTGGTGGCGTAGCAGATGTCCCGGCCGTGGGGACCGACGATGTTGGGGAAGCGCGCCTTCAGCGCCGAGATGATGTCGGCGGTGTCGTCCATCGACAGGGTGGTCTGGGTCACGAAGGCGAGGCTCTCCGGATCGTACGGCTCCACCTCCAGCGCGTCCTCCACCGTCTCCACCAGCTTGATGGCGTCGGAGGGAAGCTGGCCCAGGGTGCCGTCGACCTCCGGATGGCCGGCGTGGCCGATCAGGATGATCTGGCGGCCGGCGGCATAATGGCGCTCGGCGTCCAGGTGCACCTTGGAGACGAGCGGGCAGGTGGCGTCCAGGTAGAACATCTGGCGCCGCTCGGTTTCCGCCGGAACCGACTTCGGCACGCCGTGGGCGGAGAACACCACCGGACGGTCGTCCGGACATTCGCTCAGGTCCTCCACGAACACAGCGCCAAGCTTCTTCAGCCGGTCGACCACGTGGTTGTTGTGCACGATCTCGTGGCGCACATAGACGGGCGCGCCGTAGCGCGCGATGGCGCGCTCCACGATCTGGATGGCCCGGTCGACGCCGGCGCAGAAGCCCCGCGGGTTGGCGAGGATGACGCTGAGGCTCCGGCGCGGGGACGGGGCGAAGGCGGTGACGCTCATGGGTGCAAGTTAGGCTCAGCGGCCGCCCTGCGCCAGCGGGCCCGTGCCTTTATGGCGTGCCCGGCGCGAAGAGCGTTGTCGCAGGCGGTTCCGTCCAGGGCCGTAAGCGCGTAAAACGCCGGTCGACCCCGGCGTTTCGGCGCCGTTCCCTTCGCCACCCGGTGCCCCATGCGTCGTCCCCTGATGCTGGCCTTGAGCCTCCTGCTCCTCGCCGGCGTGCCCCTGACCCGCTCCTACGCCCAGTCGTCCAAGCAGAACGAGGACGACCAACGCCGCCAGGCCCAGTCGGACGAGGACGCCAAGAAGAAGAAGAAGGACAAGGAGTGGGACGTCTCCCAGGCGCCCCTGCCCGACCAGAAGAACGCCGGACCCTGCCCGTTCGCCAAGGTGCTCTACGACGCCAGCCGCTATGTGGAGCTCAAGGACGGGCAGGAGACGCCGGCCGCGGTCGGCTACACCGGCGAGATCGAGGGGGTGCAGGCGACCTGCGAGTACAAGGCGGCCCAGCCGATCCGCGAGCACCTGGCGGTGGGCTTCGCCTTCGGCAAGGGGCCGATGGCGCGCGATATGCACAAGAACTACCGCTACTGGGTGGCCGTCACGGTCAGGAACCTGGCGGTGCTCGACAAGCAGTATTTCACCGTGCCGGCCGACTTCACCAAGGGCGCCGACCGGGTCATGTACGTCGACCGGCTCGCCGACATCCAGATCCCCCGCGCACGGGCGGGCGTTAGCGGGTCCAATTTCGAGATCCTGGTCGGTTTCGACGTGACGCCCGAGATGGCCGACTTCAACCGGCTCGGTAAGCGCTTCCGCGTGAACTCCGGAGGCGACGTGGAGGTCACCAAGACCGCCTCGGCCGCGGGGACCACCGCCTCGCGATGAGCGACCTCAGAGCGCGGCTTTCGGCGGCGGCGGCGCAGGCCTTCGCCGCCGAGGGCCTGCCCGTGGAGCGCGCCGCCGTCGGCCCGTCCGACCGGCCGGACTTGGCCGACTTCCAG
>CAXUCS010000365.1:0-3139 GCA_964249365.1 uncultured Caulobacteraceae bacterium
GGCCATGAGCGCGAGAAGGAGCCCGAAGGCCCAGATGTAGGACGCGGTCAGGTAGCTCCACTGGTCCAGCCGGGCGTCGAGCAGGGTGGCGACGTGGGTCAGGACCATCAGGAGGGCCAGCGCCGCGCCCCACAGGACCCAGATGCGGCGGCTGAGGAGGACGAGGGCGAGCAGCACCGCCGCCTGGAGGATGTCGGTCGCGAAGATGGCGGGCTGGAGATGATGGCGCGCGCCGCTGTGCGCCTGGAGCAGCACCCCCGCCGCCCAGTCGGCGGCCACCAACAGCGCGGCCGTCCGCTCCGGCCAGCGCCCGCCCAGGAACGCCGCCGTCACGGCGGCCCCCGCAAGGCCGGTGCTGATCTGTGCGAGAGGCGTCTGCAGCATGGCCGCGTGGGAGAGAGACGCCCCGGCGACGCGCCCCTCCCTCAGCTTGCGCTAGGCGACGCGGCGGAGCGGCGCGCCAGCGTCGGCCGCGTCCTCCAGCCCTAGCCGGCTCTGCTGCTGGGGCGGCGGCTTGTCCTCCCCGCCGCCGAGCACGACCTCCACGCCCATGCGCTTCTGCCAGCGGTCGAGCCGGCGGTGCGCGGCGATCAGGCGATCGCGCACCACCGTCATCTCCGGTAGGGCGGCCGCCAGCTCGTTCACGGCATCCTGGCCGACCAGGATCGACCAGCGGGCGTCCTGGCGGGCCTGGGTGACCGCGCCGAGCAGGGCCGCCATCCGGCCGAAGGCGTCGTCGAGCGCGTGCTCGGTGTCGTGTAGGGCTTCCGCCACGCGCGTGGCGGCGTCGATGCGTTCCATGGCTCAAAGCTTCCTCAAGGACGCGCGGGGGCGCTGGCGGGCGCCGCGACGCGAAAGGTTTCAGACGCCCGTGGCCGGGCGGGCGATGTGGTCCTCGATATGCTGGAGATCGTGGATCAGGTCGTAGGCCCCGATCAGGGACCCGGCCGTGAGCGCCAAGCCCGCGGCGATGACCGCAACCCAGATCAGCCGTCGAGCAGGCTCGGGAGCCCAAGCGCCGGCTGAATGCGTTCCGCCCCAAGGAGTACGGCCGAACTGATGATCTCCGTGAGGAGCTCTTCGGACGACATGCCCTCCGAATCCTGCCTCAAGCGTTCCAGCAACCACGCCGCCCTCCTCCGCTGCGAGGTGTCGGCGAGGGTCTCCAGGGCGTTTCGCACGTCCGTCCAGGTGAACATCAGCAACGTCTTGGCCATGAGGACCCCCGTCTTCACGGCCCCCGACCTGCCCGGCCGGCGGCGGGGCGGCCATGGGGGCGCGTTCCCCATGGGGATCGCCCCCACTGGGGGTCGCGACGTGGGTAAGGGCGACGGCCTCATCCCCAGCGGCGCGCCGCCGCACCTCCACCGGCCCGTCGAGGAGAAGGCGGACGGCGCCGGCGCGGTCGCCAGCATCCAGCTTGCGGATGGCCTCCTCGATGTGGCGGTCCACCGTCTTGGGCGAGATGCCGAGCTGCCGGCCGATGGCCTTGGATGTCCAGTGCTGCGCCGCGAGGTCCAGGCACTGGCGCTGGCGGGCGGTGAGCCGGTCAACGGCGGCCTGGGAAGCGGGTGACGACATCGGTTCCGCCCATGTCATGGCCGTACCGGTCGGGCGTCAACTGCGCCTGACTACGAAAGCGGCGACCACGACTCATCTTTTGGTAGAGGCTTGCCAGCCCCGCCCTGTTTCCGCCACTTAAAAGATAGCCGCTCCGAGCCCGACGCCGCTCTCGGGTGCAGCCAAGTCCAGGAACGCCGGTGGTGGCTGGGGGCGGGATCGAACCGCCGACCTGTGGGTTATGAATCCACCGCTCTAACCGCCTGAGCTACCCAGCCGTGCAGGCGGCTGAGCAGCCGCCGGGCGAGCGGCGGATATATCGAAGCGTTCGACCTCCCTCAAGTCCACGGCCACCCCGGGCGGGAGCAGCAGCGGGCGCGGGCTTCAGCGACGCCGGAGCCCGCGCTATGAGCGCGGCCGATGACGGTGCTGCACCTTCTGGGCTCTCCTCGCCACGGCGGGGCGGAAACCTTCTTCCTGGACCTCCTGGACGCGCTTAACCGCGACGGGTCGGCCCAGGCGGCGGCGATCCACGCCAACCGGGACCGGGAGGCGGCGCTCCAGCGGATCGGCGTACCGGCCTATGTCCTGCCCTTCCGCCCGCCCTTCGATTTTTCCACCGGGCCGACGATCCGGCGGCTGGCGAAGACGCTGGGCTCGCGCGTGCTGGTGCAGTGGATGAACCGCGCCGGACGCGTCGTGCCGCGGCGCGGCCCGTGGACGCGGATCGGGCGGCTCGGCGGCTATTACGACCTGAAGTACTACCGCGGGGCCGACCACCTGGTGGGCAACACGCGCGACATCGTGGACTACATCGTGGGGGCGGGATGGCCCAAGGCGCGGGTGGACTACATCCCCAACTTCGCCGTCGCCCGCGAGGCGGAGCCGGCGTCGCGGGCCACGGAGCGGACGCCGCAGGACGCGCCGCTCCTCCTCTGCATGGGGCGGCTGCACAGCGACAAGGCCCACGACGTCAGCCTCCACGCGCTCGCCGAACTGCCGGGCTGCTGGATGTGGATCGCCGGCGCCGGCGAGGACGAGGCCAAGCTGAAGGCGCTGGCCCGGCGCCTGGGGGTGGAAGGGCGCGTGCGCTTCCTCGGCTGGCGGCTGGACGCGTCCGCGCTCTATCACGCCGCCGACGTTTGCCTGTTCCCGTCACGCTTCGAGCCGCTCGGCAACACGGTGATCCAGGCCTGGGCGCACCGCATCCCGCTCGTCACCGCCGCCAGCGCCGGACCGGGCGCCCTGGTGCGCGCGGAGGAGGACGCGCTGCTGGTCCCCATCGACGACGCGCCCGCCACTGCGGCCGCCGTGCGCCGCCTCCTTGCCGACCGCCCCTTGGCCGCGCAGCTGGTGGAGGCGGGGGCGGCGCGCGTCACGGGCGAGTTCGCGCCGCCGCAGGTGGTGGCGCAATGGCGCGAGCTGTTCGCCCGCTTCGGGGAGACCTGAAAGGTCGTGTGCGGGATCGCCGGCCTTCTGGGACCCGGAGCAGACCGGCCGCGGGCGGAGCGCATGATCGCGGCCCTGGCGCACCGGGGGCCGGATGGGGTGCGGGTGGTAGCCGGAGAGGGCTACGCCC
>CAXUCS010000366.1:0-3137 GCA_964249365.1 uncultured Caulobacteraceae bacterium
GGGCAACCACCGGCTGACGGGGCTGACGCTCTACTGCACCCTGGAGCCCTGCGCCATGTGCGCAGGCGCGATCAGCCACGCCCGCATCGGCCGGCTCGTCTATGGCGCGAGCGATCCGAAGGGCGGGGCGGCCGAGCACGGCGCGCGGGTCTTCGACCAGCCGACCTGCCACTGGCGGCCGCAGGTGGAGGGCGGGCTGCTGGCGCAGGAGAGCGCGGCGTTGCTGCGCGCCTTCTTCCGGGCCCGGCGGGCGCGCGGCTCAGGCGAGGAAGGCCGATAGGGCGGCGACCACCTGCACGGTCGCCTCCTCCGGCACGAAATGGCCGCCCGGCAGTTCGCGGCCCTGCACCGCGTCCGCCCAGCCGCGCCACTTGCCGAGCGGGTCGGACTTGGCCGCCGTGCCCTCGGCGCCCCAGAGCACCAGCAGCGGGGCGGCGATCCTGCGCGCTGCCGCCCGGTCGGCCTCGTCGTGGGCGCGGTCGACGCCGTAGCCCGCACGGTAATCCTCGCAGACGCCGTGGACGACGGCGGGATCGCGGATGCAGGCGAGGTAGTCGGCCATGGACCCGGCGGGGAACTCGAACCCGTCCGCCGCCATCTTCCGGAGCGACCAGCGCAGGAAGGCGTCCGGATCGGCGCCGATCAGCCGTTCGGGCAGGTCTTCCTGCACCAGGAAGCTCCAGTGCCACATCCCCACGGCCTTGTCCGCGTCGAGGCCGGCCCAGACGACGCCGGTCGGCACGATGTCGAGCACGCAGAGCCGCCGCACCGCGTGCGGGTGGTCCAGCGCCAGCCGGTAGGCGACCCGGCCGCCCCGGTCGTGGCCGGCCACGTCGAACCGCTCGAAGCCCAGCGCCCCCATGGCCGCGACCTGGTCGGCCGCCATCGCGCGCTTGGAATGAGCGGCCCGGTCGCCGCCGCCCTGCGGCTTGCCGCTGCGGCCGTAGCCGCGCAGGTCCGGAACCACCACGGTGAAGCGCCCCGCGAGCGCGGCGGCCACGCCCGCCCAGCACATCCGCGTCTGGGGATAGCCGTGCAGCAGGAGGAGCGGCGGCCCGGAGCCGCCCACCATCGCATCCACCTCAATCCCCTCGCCTTGCAGTCGGCGCTGCTCGAACCCTTCGATCCGGCCGGTCGTCATGGCGGCGTCTCCTGGCGTCGTAGGAGAGGCGCCGGCGGGTGGCTAAGTTCCGCTGCGCGCCTTTCCTCGGGCGCGGTGATCTGGAGGAAGGCGTTTGAGTCGGGGCGCCAAGGTGCTGGTGGGGATCGGGCTGGCGCTGCTGCTGGCCGCCGCCGCGACGGGCTGGCGGACCTACCGGTTCGTGAGCACGGGACGACGCGCGCTCGGCGTCGTGGTCCGCGAGAGTCCTGACGTTTCGGGCGACCGCTCCCCGGGCCACCCGCTCATCGCCTTCACCACCGCCGATGGCCGGACCGTGCGCGCCCGGCAGCACGCGGGCGCCGACGTCCGCTACGGGACGCGGCTGCCGGTCGTCTATCCGCCGGCCGATCCGCAGGCGGCCGTGATGGCCGATGTCTGGTCGCTCTGGGTCGTTCCGGTGGTGCTGGGCTGGAACGGCGCGATCCTCTCCGTCGGTCCGTTCTTCGGCCTGAGGCCCTACCTCAAGGGTCGGGGCCGGGACTGATGCGGCCCGGCTCTGCAGCACGCTGCGGCGTCAGCATGTCCAGCCGCGCCTCAAGGCCGGCCCGCACGGCCGGCCAGTCGTCGTCCACGACCGAGTAGATCACCGTGGAGCGCCATTCGCCCGTCCAGAGCTTCTTCTGCTTGCGAAGCTCGCCCTCCCGCACCGCGCCGAGCTTGGCGATGGCGGCCTGGCTGCGGAGGTTGCGCCCGTCGGTCCTGATCTCCACCCGGACCGCGCCCGCCGCGAAGGCGTGGGCGAGCATGGAAAGCTTGATGTCGGGATTGACCGGGCCGGAGCGGGCGTCCGGCCGCAGGAAGGTCGAGCCGATTTCCAGCCCGCGGTTCTCCGGGTCGATGTGGAGGAAGCTCGTGGAGCCGACCACCGCGCCGTCCGAAAGGCGGCGCACGGCGTAGGCGATGCGGCCGCCGGCCGCCATCTCGGCCAGCGCCGTGGACCACCATCCGGCGAACCGATCGCCTTCCGCGCTGGAGGCCAGGATGGGCCAGACCGGATCGGGGCTGGAGATCGCCGCGCGCACCGCCTCGCGCACGCCGTCGTCGAACGGCTCCAGCCTGGCGAAGCGGCCGAGGAGCGGGGTGGAGGCAAGCGTCATCACCATGTCACCGGGCCGCCCTCTTTCAGCCTCGCCGGAGCGGCATGGCCCATAACATGTCGGTGCAGGCCACATGGGTTGACTCCCGCCCGCCCAGGCCGTAAATCCACCGCGTTAGCACTCCTCCCATCCGGCTGCTAATCCGGGGGCTGGAGGCACAACGGCCACCCTTACGCAAACCAGGAGAGACCGACATGGCGTTTCGTCCGCTCGGCGACCGCGTGCTCGTGAAGCGCGTCGAAGAAGAAGCCAAGACCAAGGGCGGGATCATCATCCCCGACACCGCCAAGGAAAAGCCCCAGGAGGGCCAGGTGATATCGGTGGGCCCCGGCGCCCGCGACGAGAGCGGCAAGCGCGTGGAGATGGAGCTGAAGTCCGGCGACCGCATCCTGTTCGGCAAGTGGTCCGGCACCGAGGTGAAGGTCGACGGTGAAGACCTGATCATCATGAAGGAATCCGACGTGCTCGGTGTCGTCGACGCGTCCGGCGCCCTGAAGGCCGCCGCCTGATACGCCGGCTCCGGCCGGTGAACCCCAACAACCCTCTGACGAAAGAGAGCCAACATGGCTGCTAAAGACGTCTACTTCGCCTCGGATGCACGCGATCGCATGCTCCAGGGCGTCAACATCCTCGCCAACGCCGTCAAGGTGACGCTCGGCCCCAAGGGCCGTAACGTGGTGATCGAGAAGTCCTTCGGTGCGCCGCGCTCCACCAAGGACGGCGTGTCGGTCGCCAAGGAGATCGAGCTCGCCGACAAGTTCCAGAACCTCGGCGCCCAGCTGATCCGCGAGGTCGCCTCCAAGACCAACGACAAGGCCGGCGACGGCACCACCACCGCCACCGTGCTGGCGCAGGCCATCGTCACCGAGGGCCTGAAG
>CAXUCS010000367.1:0-3130 GCA_964249365.1 uncultured Caulobacteraceae bacterium
GCGCAGCAGAAAACGATTCTCATCGTGGACGACGACGAGGACCTGCGCGGCACCCTGGCCGAGCAGATCGGCGGGGAGGACGAGTTCCGCGCCGTGGAGGCCCCCACCGCCCGCGCCGGCCTGGCCGCCGCCGCCGAGCACCGGCCGGACCTGATCCTGATGGATGTCGACCTCCCCGACATGGACGGGCGCGACGCCTGCGCGGAGCTGCGCCGGAGCGGCCTGGCCGCGCCCGTGATCATGCTGACCGCCGCGGCCGCCGACGAGGACACCGTCAGGGGACTGGACGCCGGCGCCGACGACTATGTCACCAAGCCGTTCCGCTACGCGGTCCTGCTCGCCCGCATCCGCGCCCAGCTCCGGAGCCACGAGCAGAGCGAGCACGCCGTCTTCCACATCGGCCCCTATACCTTCCGCCCGGCCCAGAAGCTCCTCACCGACGAGCGCGCGAAGAAGATCCGGCTGACCGAGAAAGAGACCAATATCCTGAAGTACCTCTATCGCGCCGGCGAGAAGTCCGTCCCGCGTGAGGAGCTCCTGACCCAGGTGTGGGGCTACAACGCCGAGGTCACCACCCACACGCTGGAGACCCACATCTATCGGCTGCGCCAGAAGATAGAGCCCGACCCCGCCGCGGCGCGGCTGCTGCTGACCGACGCGGGCGGCTACCGTCTGGCGCTGTAGCCTCTCGTCCTCTCCCGCGGCCCGCGGGGGAGCGGGACCGTGTGAAGCATGGTGGAGGGGGCTTGCCGGGCGTTGCGGCCTTGATGCGATGCACACGCCTGCGCCCGGAGCGCCCCCTCCGTGACCGCGCCTGTGGCGCAGCGCCACCTCCCCCGCTGCGCAGGGGAAGATGGGCGGGGAACACAGGATGACCGCCCACGTTCGCCGAAGGTTCGCCGCCGGAGGAGACGCCCCGCTGAGCGCCGCAGCCCCGACCCAAGGCCAGCCCGTCCGCACCGACATCCCCGCGCGGCTGGACCGCCTGCCCTGGAGCCGCTTCCACCTCCTCGTCGTGACCGCGCTCGGCGTCACCTGGATCCTGGACGGGCTGGAGGTGACGATCGTGGGCGCCCTCGGCCCGGTGCTGCAGGACCACGCCACGCTCGGCCTGTCCGCCCGCGACGTGGGGGCGGTGGCGTCCTTCTACGTCACCGGGGCGGTGATCGGGGCGGTGGCGTTCGGCTGGGTCACCGACCGCTTCGGGCGCCGGCTCGTCTTCTTCGCCACGCTTGGCCTCTACCTCGTGGGCGTGCTCCTGAGCGCGTGCTCATGGAATTTCTGGAGCTTCGCGCTTTTCCGGATGCTGACGGGGCTCGGTATCGGAGGCGAGTACGCCGCGATCAACTCCGCCATCGACGAGCTGATCCCGGCCAAGCTCCGCGGCCGGGTCGACCTCCTGGTCAACGGCAGCTTCTGGCTCGGGGCTGCGGCGGGCGCGGCCGCCTCGCCCCTGCTCCTCAATCCGCACCTCCTGCCCGTGAACCTCGGCTGGCGGCTCGGCTTCGCCATCGGCGGCGTCCTGGGGCTGAGCGTGCTCCTGCTCCGCTCGATCGTGCCGGAAAGTCCCCGCTGGCTCGTCACCCACGGCCGCATCGAGGAGGCGGAGAGGACGGTGGCCGAGGTGGAGCGGCGGGTGGAGCAGGACACCGGCCGGCTCCTCGCCCCGCCGGAGGGGACGCTGGAGGTCCATCCGAGAAAGGCGTTCGGCTTCGGCGTGATCGTGCAGGCCATGCTCGGGCCGTACCGCGGGCGGAGCGTGCTCGCGCTGAGCCTGATGGTGGCGCAGGCCTTCCTCTACAACGCGGTCTTCTTCACCTACGGCGTGGTGCTGACCCGCTTCGAGCACGTCGACGCCCGCTCGGTCGGCCTCTACCTCCTGCCGCTCGCGGGCGGCAACGTGCTGGGGCCGCTCCTGCTCGGCCATCTGTTCGATACGGTGGGCCGCAGGAAGATGATCGCGGGCACCTTCGCCCTCTCCGGCGTGCTGCTGGCCGCCACCGCCGTGCTGTTCGGCGAGGGCCTCCTCACCGCGGCGAGCCAGACGGCGTGCTGGATCGTGATCTTCTTCTTCGCGTCCGCCGCAGCGAGTTCGGCCTATCTGACCGCCAGCGAAATCTTCCCGCTGGAGACCCGCGCGCTGGCGATCGCCAGCTTCTACGCGCTCGGCACCCTGATCGGCGGCGCGGCCTCGCCGCTCCTGTTCGGGGCGCTGATCGCCACCGGCTCGGCCTGGGCGCTGAGCGGCGGCTACGGCGTGGCGGCGGTCCTGATGCTGGCGGCGGCGGTGGCCGAGTGGGTGCTGGGCGTGGACGCCGAGGGCAAGTCGCTGGAAAGCATCGCGGCCCCGCTCTCCCACGGCTGAGACGGCGGGATCGGCAGGCCGCCCTGCACGTTTCGGCAGACCATGTTAGCCGCCCTCGCGCCGCGCCCTGCGGACGCCCCCTCGCTCGACCGCTCGCTCCGCGCCGCGGCGGCGGAGCTGTGGCGGGACGCCGCGACGCACGACCACGACGGGGCGGATCCCCGCGCGCTCTGTCGCCCTCTGGCCGAGCACCGCCTGTTCCAGGCCGCCCTGCCCGTCGGCTTCGGAGGCTTCGGGCTGGCGCAGGCCTCCGGCGAGCTCGCCCGCGCGCTGATGACGGTCGGCGGCGCCGACCTTTCCGCCGGCCGCATCTTCGAGGGCCACGTCGACGCGGTGAAGCTGGTCTTCACCGATGGCGACGCCCAGCAGAAGCGGCGGCTGGCCGACGATGTCGCCGCCGGCGCGGTCTGCGGCGTCTGGAACGCTGAAGCCCCGCCGGGCCTGCGATGGACCAGCGAGTCCGATGGGGGCGGCCGGCTGCAGGGCGCCAAGATCTACTGCTCGGGCCTCGGCCTCGTCAGCCGTCCGATCCTGACCGCGCGGCGCGAGGACGGGGAAGGGCTGATGCTCGCGCCCTCCCTGCCGCCCGGCCGCCCGCACGACCTCGCCGGCTGGACGGTGCGGGGCATGCGCGCCACCGCGACCGGCACGATCGACCTGAGCGGGCTGGAGCTGGCGGCGGGCGACGTGGTGGGCGCGCCCGGCGACTACTACCGCTCGCCGCTCTTCAAGGGCGGGGCGTGGCGGTTCGCGGCGGTGCAGACG
>CAXUCS010000368.1:0-305 GCA_964249365.1 uncultured Caulobacteraceae bacterium
TCGCCCCGGGAGCCGGGGGCCCCCCTCCTGCGCTGGCGGGGCGCGGCCAGCTGCTGGAACGCGCGAACATCGCCCTGGGGCGCCAGCAACGCGGGCTGCACGCCAAGAGCCTGATGCTCGTGGGACTGCGGGGCGTGGGCAAGACCGTGCTCCTCAACCGCATCCGCGAGAACGCGGAGGCGGCGGGCTACATGGCGGTGATCGCCGAGGCGCCGGAAGGCAAGCCGCTGGCGGCCCTCCTCATCCCCGTGCTGCGGGGGCTGCTGTTCAGGCTCGACCGGCTGGGGGCGCTCAGCGAGCAGGTC
>CAXUCS010000368.1:315-3111 GCA_964249365.1 uncultured Caulobacteraceae bacterium
GTTCAAGAGCTTCGCCCGGACGGTGAAGCTGAAGGTGGGGGAGATCGAGGTCGGCCTGGACGTCGATCCGGAGGTGGGCTCCGCGGACAGCGGCGACCTGGAGGCGGACCTTCCGGACATGCTGGCGGCGCTTGGCGAAGCGGCGCGCGCCCGGGGGACGGCGGTGGCCATCATCCTGGACGAGCTGCAGTACGGCAGCGAGCTCGACCTCAGCGCGCTGATCATGGCGGTGCACCGGCTGTCGCAGCGCCAGCTCCCCGTCGCCCTGGTCGGCGCGGGGCTGCCTCAGCTGGTGGGCTTGGCCGGTCGGTCCAAATCCTACGCCGAGCGGCTGTTCGACTACCCGAAGGTCGGGGCGCTCGGCGATGCGGACGCCGCCGCCGCCCTGGCGCAGCCCGCGGCGGCCAAGGGCGTCGCCTTCACCGCCGAAGCCTTGGACGAGATCGTGCGGCGGACGGAGGGGTATCCCTACTTCCTGCAGGAATGGGGCTACCAGGTCTGGAGCCACGCGGCGGCCTCGCCGATCACCCTGGAGACCGTGCGAGCCGCGGAGCCCGCGGTGATCGCCAACCTGGACGAAAGCTTCTTCCGGGTCCGCTTCGACCGGCTGACCCCGGCCGAGAAGTCCTATCTCCGGGCGATGGGCGCCCTGGGGCCGGGCCCGCACCGCTCGGGCGACATCGCCGAGGCGCTGGGCGTAGGCGTGCGCGCCGTCGCTCCACGCCGCAACGGCCTGATCAAGAAGGGCATGATCTACGGCCCGACCCACGGCGACACGGCCTTCACGGTTCCGCTGTTCGACGCCTTCATGCGCCGGATCATGCCTCAGCCGGGCTGATCCCCGGCGCCCTTCCCGTCCGTCAGAGGCTTGATCGCCGCGTCGGCGGGCGAGGCCGAACATGGAGGCCATGGGGGCGTCGGCCACCTCCACCGTCTCCGCCTCGCCGAAGCCGTTGAAGCGGGTGGCCATGGCCACGCCGTAGGCGCCCAGCATGCCGATCTCGACGTGGTCGCCCTCGCGCACGTCCTCCGGCAGCCAGTAGGGGCCGGGCATGTGGTCGATGGAGTCGCAGGTCGGGCCGTAGAAGCGGAACGGCTTGAGCTCGGCCGACGCCTCCCCGTCGCGCACCAGCTTGACGGGGAAGGGCCACTTGAAGTGGGTGGCGTCGAACAGCGAGCCGTACGACCCGTCGTTGAGGTAGAGGGCGTCGCCCTTGCGCAGCTCCACGCGCACCAGGTGGCTGGCGGCCTCGGCCACCAGGGCGCGGCCGGGCTCGCACCACAGCTCGGCGGTCTCGTGCACGGCCATGTCGTTGAAGCCGCGGGCGATGGCGGCGGCGTACTCGCCCATGTCCGGCGGCGCCATGCCGGGGTAGACCGACGGGAAGCCGCCGCCCACGTCCACCACGTCGGCGAACACGCCGGCGCGGACCAGGGCGCGGGAGCACTGGGCCATGGCCGCCTGGTAGGCGGTGGGCCGCATGCACTGGGACCCCACGTGGAAGGAGACGCCCATCAGCTCCTCCGTGGCCCGGCGGGCGGCGAGCAGCAGGGGCGGCGCCTCCTCCAGCGCCACGCCGAACTTGCCGTGCAGGGTGTAGGCGGCGCCGTCCGTCTGCACGCCCATGCGCACGATCAGGTTGAGGTCGCGAGCCCCGCCCGTGGCGTCGAGGATCTTGTCGAGCTCGTCGTGGCAGTCGAGGGCGAACGTCTTCAACCCGTAGTCGAAATAGGCGCTGGAGATGGCGCGCCGGCTCTTGACCGGGTGCATGAAGGCCATGCGGGCGCCGGGCGCGTGCTGCGCCACCGCCTCGATCTCGGGGATGGACGCCACGTCGAAGCCGGCGATCCCGGCCCCGTGCAGGGCGGCGATCACCCACGGCGACGGGTTGGCCTTCACAGCGTAAAGGACGTCGCCCTTGAGGTTTTGCTGGAACCAGCGGGCCGCTACGGCCACGGCGCCCGGTCGCACGCAGGCGACGGGACGCTCGGGGGACCGCTCGCGGACCAGGTCCAGCGGACATGGATAGGTGCGCAACGCACGTAGCCTCCGCCAACTGTTGAACCTAGACCGGCGTTAGCAGAGCGGCCGTTCTGGCCGCTGGCTCGGGTCCGCCGGGATGCGCCAGATAGGGGACGCGACCCCCCGTGTAAAGCGGCCGGACGCGCTGCGCCCGACGGCCCCGGGGCTGCGGTCACTCCCGTCCGAGCGCGACGTCCCAGTCGGTGAAGCCCGCCGGCCACCGGGTGTCGAGCGCCTGGTCCAGCGTGAACGGCGGCTCGGCCGGAAGTCCGCGCGCCTCCATGTTCATGTCGTTGGCGGCGTCCTGGCGGCCCGTCCTGTAGGCCTGGGCGAAAAGCGCCGCCAGTTGGGGGCGCAGGCTCGGGCTGTCCTCCAGGATCGAGCCGATCCGGGCGCGCGCGTTGACGATGGACAGCCGCCAATTGTGGCTCCGGCGTTCCGGTTGGCGCTCCTATTTCAGGAGATGCGCGACAAGGACGCCCAGACGGCTGCGCAATCCGCCGCGCTGGCTGCGGCCCAAGCTCTCGACCTCCTCGGCGATGTTGTCCCAGTCCATCTCATTGGCCGATCGGCGACGGATCGCGTCGGCCTGCGCGAGCGCCCAGTCGTGGAAGTCGGCTTCGTAGGCGGACATGGCGGAAGGCTAACATGGCCGCACCGCCGCCGTCAGCGCCATACCGCCGCCGACGCCGGCGCCGCGCCGCGCCCTGGTCGCGCGGAGCCGCGATGACGGTGCGACCGCGAGCTTCAGCCGTCCTGTTCGGTCTTCCAGG
>CAXUCS010000369.1:0-3106 GCA_964249365.1 uncultured Caulobacteraceae bacterium
GGATCATGTAGCCGCCGGGGCCGGGAAGACCGCAACGCTCGAAAGGCCGGCCCTGCGCGGCGGGACCGAGGACGCCCCCGGCGGCTACATGATCCAGGTCGGCGCCTACAAGAGCCAGAGCCTCGCCCAGGGCCAACTCGACAAGCTCTCGGGCGAGGTGGGAGGCTCCGCCAAGGTCGAGCATGCGGCGGGCAATTACCGCGCCCGCTTCCATGGCTTGAGCGAGAGGGAGGCGAGGAGCGCCTGCCAAAAGCTGACCGCCAAGCACCAAGCCTGCATGGTTATGGCGGGGTAGATAAGCGTAGGCGAGCCTCGCGCGTGCTAGCCGCCAAGCGCGCCTGGACTGAGGAACGCTATGCCGACGATCAACCTTCCACGCGATCCCATCGAGATTTCTGGCTGGTTGCGGATCGATGATCGACTGACGACCTCCGGCCAGCCTACCGAAGTTCAGCTCGCCGCGCTCAAGACGCACGGCATCGATCACGTCGTCAACCTTGCCCTGCACACCCATGACAAGGCGCTGCAAGACGAGACGGCGAGCGTCCAGGCGCTAGGCATGACCTACGTTCACCTGCCCGTCGACTTTAGTGCGCCTACAGAGGCGGACCTGCGTACCTTCTACCGCATCATGGAAGAATGCAGGGGCAGCACCGTCCACGTTCATTGCATCGCCAACATGCGGGTATCGGCATTTCTCTACCGCTACCACCGAGAGCGGATGGGCATGCCGGAGCGAGAGGCCCGCGCCTTCATGGATCAGGTCTGGCGGCCTGGAGGTGTCTGGGCCGCCTTCATCGGCGATTCCAACCGCGAGGACCGGCCGCATCAACTTGCAGGACGCGACTACCAGTCCGGCCCAGACCCGGAGCATCGGCGCGCTTAGGCCAGGTCCTCCGCCAGGATGGCCATCTCGAACATGTAGGAGCCGTCCTCGTCCTCGTCCTGGTACACCACGCCGATGAACTCCTCGGCGATGTAGACCTCGCAGCTGTCCTTCTGCTTGGGCCGGGGCTTGAGCGTCAGGGCGGCCGCGCCGAAGGTTTTCCTGAGGTGCGCCTCGATGCGCCTGGCGTCCTTGTCGTTCACGCGGGAGGTGCTCCTGGAAGGGTTGGAGGCGCCCCTTAGGCCCGATCCGCGGGCGGGGGAAGCGGCGGCGACGCCGCTCTAGATGACGTAGTCGTAGGCCCAGTCCGCCAGGGTCTGGTCCATCGAGCGCGCCGGCTCCTTGCAGCTGGGGCAGTTGATCAGCCGCGCGGGTACGCCGGCCGCCGTGCAGCCGGGCGGCACCGGGCGCAGCACCACCGAGCCGGCGGCGATCTTCGCATAGTCGCCGATCTCGATGGGGCCGAGCACCTTGGCGCCGGCGCCGATCAGGACGCCGCGGCCGATCTTGGGATGACGGTCGCCCCGGTGCGCGCCCGTGCCCCCCAGCGTCACCCCGTGCAGCAGGGAGACGTCGTCGCCGACCGAGGCGGTCTCGCCCACCACTATGCCCGTGCCGTGATCGATGAAGATGCCCGACCCCATGGTGGAGGCCGGGTGGATGTCGAGCTGGAACAGCTCGGAGATGCGGCTCTGGAGGAGGAAGGCCAGCGTCTCCCGCTCCTGCGCCCAAAGCCAGTGGGCGACGCGGTAGGTCTGCAGCGACTGGAAGCCCTTGAAGAACAGGAAGGGCTGCAGATAGCCCTTGCACGCGGGATCGCGCTCGAACGTCGCCCGCAGGTCTGCGTGCGCCGCCGCGATCAGGCCGGGCTCCGCGGCATAGGCCTCCTCGCAGATCTCGCGCAGGCTCATGCCGCGCAGCTCCCCGTCGCCGAGTTTCCTGGCCAGCTGGTAGGCGAGCGCACCCTCCAGGTCGCGGTGCGACAGGATCACGGCGTGCAGCATGGAGGCGAGCTGCGGCTCGGACGCGGCCACGTGCTCCGCCTGGTTGCGCAGCGCCGGCCAGACGGGGGGCGAGTCCTGCGGCGTGACCACTTCCAGGTGGGTCATCTCGTCCTCGCGTCCATCCGGCGACCTTGGCGCGCCGTCGCCCACCGGCTCAGCGGGCGAGCAGGCGCTCGGCCAGTCCGGCCTCCAGCTCCCCCGTCACCGCCATATGGTGCAACCGGAGCAGCGACGCCACGGTGAGCGCGTCGGCGATCGCCCCGCTCGTCGCGGCCTCCAGCGCCTCGGGGAAGGGGACCCGCGCGACGGCCAGCGCTTCGGTGGCGTCGCGCTCCGTCTCGGTGGGCGTGAGGCCGGTCGCAAGATAGAGGTAGGCCACCTCGTCGCTTGAGGCGTTGGAGAGCTGCATCGTCAGGATCGGCCGCATCTCCGCGGCGAGGAGGCCCACCTCCTCCCTGAGCTCGCGGCGCGCGCCCTCTTCCGGGGCCTCGCCGAGCGGGGCGCCGCCTTCCGGCAGCTCCCAGCTGTAGCGGCGGAAGGGAAAGCGCCACTGCCCGACCAGGGTGATGGCCCCGTCCTCGTGCAGGGGCACGACGCCGATCGCGGCGTTCTGGTAGTGCAGGAGGTAGTAGGCCGCCTCCACCCCGGTCGGCGCCACGCCCCGGTAGACGTCGGCGGCGAACCAGGGGTTCTCATGCACACGCCTGGGCGGGCCCGCCGTCCAGGGGTCGCCATGGGCGCGCAACCAAGTGGGCGTCGAGGATGGCGCTGGGGCGGTCTCGTCCTGGCTCATCACCTCTCCTGGCGTGCGGGCGGCGTTGCGCCCGGGGGCGCTATAGCCGATAGCGGGCCGGACGCCCTTGCTTCAGGCGCCGCACGGGCCAAGGATCGCCGGATGCCCCTGGACACAGCTCTTAGCGATTATCGCGTACCCGCCGCGCCCGAGTTCGGGGCGCCGTGCCCGGTGCGTCCCTCGCCGGAGACGCTGGCGCTCCTGGCCGGCCGCCGCTCCGCCTCCGCCCAGACGCTGGCCGCGCCCGGGCCGAGCGCGGGCGAGCTCGCCGACCTCCTGCGGCTGGAGCTACGGCGGGCGGCTCCGGCTGAGGCGGCCACGCTGCACGGGCTGGCCGCGACCTGGTTTGCCGGGCGCGGATTCGCGGTCGAGGCGATCCGGCACGCTCAGGCCGCCCAGAACTGGGGGCTGGCCGCCCAGCTG
>CAXUCS010000370.1:0-3096 GCA_964249365.1 uncultured Caulobacteraceae bacterium
GCGCAGATAACGCTGCGTCCGTCCTATATAAGGGGCTGAGGGAACTTGCGCGGCCCGGCTCGCGCTAGGGGCGGGACAGGACGTTTCGTGAACCCCGGAGACCCGACTTGAGCGTGTACCTTCGTCTGACCGCCATGGCCGCCGCCGGCGTCCTCGTCGCCGCACCCGCATGGGCGCAGCCGCAGGGCCAGAACGGTCCGCAGCAGCAGGACGTCGCTGCCGCCCTCCACCTCGCGCCCGGCCAGCAGGGCGCCTACCGCGCCGTCCTGCAGGCCCAGAGGCCGAGCCCCGACGACCTGTCCGCCTTCCGCGGCGCGTCCGGACAGGCGCTGGCCAGCCTGCGGACCCCGCAGCGTCTCGACCGGCTTCTCGCGGCGGAAGAGGCCAACCTCCAGCGGTTCCGTCGCGTCGCGGACGCCACCCGGGCCTTCTACGGCCAACTGTCGCCCGAGCAGCAGCGGACCTTCGACCAGCTGTCCGCTCCACCGCCCGGCCGCGGGAGCGGCGGCGGGCCGCAGTAACGGCCGAGCCGTACAAGGCCGCGGTCCACGGCCATGGGGCGGCCCCGCCGACCGGGTCATTGATGCCGGTGCAGCTTTGGAGTATCGCGACGCCCCGCCGCATTTGTGGCGCAGTCGAAGACCGCCGTACATCCGGGCGGTCTGGAGGACGTTGATGGCTCTGCAGGCCCCAAGCGTCGTGGCGACCGAGCGTCGCCCTGGCGCGCTGGCCGGATCGAGTGATCGGAAGTCGGCCGACCCAGCCTGCGCCGTCCCGTCCCATCCGCAGGACGGCGATCACGCCCCCTCCTCGCACGGCCGCAAGCTCCACGGCTACTGGCCCCTGGCGATCGGCTCGCTCGGCGTGGTGTTCGGCGACATCGGCACCAGCCCGCTCTACGCCTTCCAGGTCGCCATGACCCAGGCGGCGCGGGGCGGGATCACGGACCATGCGATCCTCGGCGTCGTGTCGCTGGCGCTCTGGGCGCTGATCCTGGTGGTCACGGTCAAATACGTCCTCTTCGTCATGCGGGCGGACAACAAGGGCGAGGGCGGAGTGCTGTCGCTGATGGCGCTGGCGCAGCGGGCGCTCGGACGGCGTACCCGCGCCGTCTTCATCCTCGGGCTGATCGGCGCCTCGCTGTTCTACGGCGACGCCATCATCACCCCGGCCATGTCGGTGCTGGGCGCCTTCCAGGGCATGAACGACGTGCCGGCGCTGCATGGCCTGGTCACCGGGCGCGAGATCACGATCGTGTCGTTCGGGCTCCTGGTGCTGTTCTTCCTCGTCCAGGCCCGCGGGACCGCCAAGCTGGCGAGCTTCTTCGGCCCGGTCATGCTGGTGTGGTTCGTCACCATCGCGCTCCTCGGCCTCCTGCACATCGCCGATGCGCCGGGCGTGCTCACAGCGCTCAGTCCGCACTATGGCGTCGCCTTCCTCCTGCGACACGGCATGGTGGGCTTTCTGGTTCTGGGTTCGGTCTTTCTCACGGTGACGGGGGCGGAGGCTCTCTACGCCGACATGGGGCATTTCGGGCGCTGGCCGATCCAGTCGGCTTGGCTGTTCTTCGCCCTGCCGGCGCTGGCCCTGAACTACTTCGGGCAGGGGGCCTGCGCGCTGAAGAGCCTGCACTGGGCGCATGCGCACCACCACGCCTTCGCCAACCTCGACTGGTTCTTCGTCATGGCGCCGCCGATCCTGCGCGCGCCGCTCGTGGCGCTGGCGGTGCTGGCCTCAGTGATCGCCAGCCAGGCGGTGGTGAGCGGGGCCTATTCGCTGAGCCAGCAGGCCATCCTGCTCGGCATCCTGCCGCGCCTGACCGTGACGCGGACATCGGAGACCCAGTCCGGCCAGATCTACATGCCCCAGGTCAACCGCTTCCTGATGATCGGCGTGCTGATCCTGGTGGCCGTCTTCCAGACCGCCGACAACCTGGCCGACGCCTACGGCTTGGCGGTGACCGGCACCATGCTGGCGACCACCATCCTGGCCTACATCGTGGTCCGGCGCATGTGGAGCTGGCCGGTCTGGCAGGCGGGACTGCTGATCGCCCCCCTCATCACCCTGGATGCGGTGTTCCTGCTCGCCAACGGGCTGAAGATCGGTTCTGGCGGCTGGCTACCGCTCAGCCTCGGCATCAGCCTCTTCATGATCATGTACACCTGGGTCCGCGGCACCCAGGTCCTGACGGAGAAGACACGCCGCGACTCCGTGCCGGTGGTCGAGCTGATCGAGATGCTGCGGGCGCGGGCGCCCCATCGCGTGCCGGGAACGGCGGTCTTCCTGACCAGCGACCCGGACATCGCGCCGGTGGCGCTCATGCATAACCTCAAGCACAACAAGGTGCTGCACGAGAAGAACGTCATCGCCACCGTCCACATCGCCGAAACGCCGCGGGTGCCGGAGGCCGACCGCATCAGGATCACGCCCGTCAACGAGGACTTCAAGAAGCTCGTCATCAGCTATGGCTTCATGGAAACGCCCAACGTGCCAAAGGCGCTCGGGCTGTGCCGCAAGCAGGGCATCAAGTTTGACATCATGGCGACGTCCTTCTTCCTGGGGCGGCGCTCGGTGGTTCCCGCGGCCCAGGCGGCCATGCCGCTCTGGCAGGACAAGCTGTTCATCTTCCTCCTGAAGAACGGGGCCAATCCGACCGACTTCTTCAAGATACCGGCCGGACGCGTGGTGGAGCTCGGCGCGCAGGTCAGCATCTGACGGCCGGCGCGATCGAGCGACGATCGAAGCTTCGATCCACCCCTCTAGTAAGGGGGACCGCGAAGCGGTGGAGGGGACGACGTTTCCAGTGCAGCGGCGGCTGGCCCCCTCAGTCGGCTACGCCGACAGCTCCCCAAGGAGGGGAGCATCTTGGGGCGTGGGACCACCGATCGTCACTGAGCCTGGACGCTCGCCTCCAATCTCACCGCCTCATACGCTTCCGCCGCCTCCATCCACGCCAGCTCAGCGGCTTCAAGCGCGTCGGCCGTCTCCGCTCGCGCCCGGCCCAGAGCCACCGCCCGAGCCTGGTCACGCGCGAACAGGGCGGGATTGGCGAGCACCGCATCGGCTTCCGCAAGCTTCTGGCTCAGCATCTCCATC
>CAXUCS010000371.1:0-3057 GCA_964249365.1 uncultured Caulobacteraceae bacterium
TACGAGACCTCCGGCGGCCTCCACGGGGTCGGTGTTTCGGTGGTGAACGCGCTGTCCGACCGGCTGGACGTGACGGTCTGGCGCGACGGGGCGGAGTGGCGCCAGAGCTTCTCCCGCGGCCAGCCGCAGGGCCCGGTCGAAAGGCTCGGGCCCTCGCGCAGGAAGGGCACGCTGGTGAGCTTCACCCCCGACCCGGACATCTTCGGCGAGAGCCCGGCGTTCAAGCCGGCGCGCCTCTTCCGCATGGCGCGCGCCAAGGCCTACCTGTTCCGCGGCGTGGAGATCCGCTGGCGCTGCGCGCCCGAGCGCATCCATGACTCGACACCCGCCGAGGCGACCTTCCACTTCCCCAACGGCCTGGCCGACTTCCTGAAGGAGCGCATCGGCGAGGTCGAGACCGTCACGCCCGAACCCTTCGCCGGCCGGATCGAGCGCGCCGAGGGAGGTGGGGCGGTGGAATGGGCGGTGGCCTGGAGCGCGGGCGGCTTCGGCGAAGCGGACGGCTTCACCCAGAGCTACTGCAACACGGTGCCGACGCCGGAGGGCGGCACGCACGAGGCGGGGCTGCGCGCCGTGCTGACCCGGGGGCTGAAGCAGTACGCCGACCTCACCGGCGAGAAGCGCGCAGGCGTCTTGACCGCCGAGGACGTGGCGGCCCAGGCCGGCGCCCTGATCAGCGTCTTCATCAGGACTCCCGAGTTCCAGGGCCAGACCAAGGAGCGCCTGTCCTCCTCGGACGCCCAGCGCCTGGTGGAGACGGCGCTGCGCGATCCCTTCGACCACTGGCTGACCGCCCAGCCGAAGAGCGCCAGCGCGCTCCTCCAATTCGTGATCGAGCGCGCCGAGGAGCGGCTGAAGCGCAGGCGCGACAAGGAGGTCGCGCGCGCCTCGGCGACCCGCAAGCTCCGCCTGCCCGGCAAGCTCGCCGACTGCTCGGGCTCGGCCATGGACGGCTCGGAAATCTTCATCGTCGAGGGCGACTCGGCCGGCGGCTCGGCGAAACAGGCCAGGAACCGCGCGACGCAGGCCATACTGCCGCTTCGGGGCAAAATCCTGAACGTGGCCTCCGCGTCCGGCGACAAGCTCCTGGCCAACAAGGAACTGGCCGACCTCCAGCTGGCGCTCGGCTGCCAGGGCGGGTCGAAGTACCGCGAGGAGGACCTCCGCTACGACCGCATCGTGATCATGACGGACGCGGACGTGGACGGCGCCCACATCGCCAGCCTGCTGATCACCTTCTTCTACCGGACGATGCCGGAGATGATCCGCGCCGGGAAGCTCTATCTCGCGCTCCCGCCGCTCTACCGCCTGAGCCACGGCGGCAGGACCGAGTACGCGCGTGACGACGCCCATAAGGACGAGCTGCTGGGGACCGTCTTCAAGGGCAGGAAGCCGGAGATCGGCCGCTTCAAGGGGCTCGGCGAGATGATGCCGGCCCAGCTGAAGGAGACCACCATGGACCCGGCGCGCCGCACGCTGGCCCGCGTGGCCCTGCCCCGCGCCGAGGAGAGCGTGGCGGACTTGGTGGAGCGGCTGATGGGCAGGAAGGCCGAGGAACGCTTCCGCTTTATCCAGGAAAACGCCGAGTTCGCCGCCGCCGACCTCGACATCTGAGATGGACGACGCCGACCTCGAAGAGGCCTTCGCCGGCCTCGGCGCCGTCACCGTGCGGCGCATGTTCGGCGGCAAGGGCGTCTACCATCAGGGTCTCATCCTGGCCGTGGTGGTGAAAGGCGAACTGCTGCTCAAGGCCGACGCCGTCACCGCCGGCGCGTTCGAGGCCGCCGGAGCGCGTCGCTGGTCCTACGCCGGCCAGGAGAAGCCGGTGCTCATGCCCTACTGGTCGGTTCCCGACGAGGCGTGGGACGACCCGGACCGGATGGCGTACTGGACGCGGCGGGCGTTGGAGGCCGCCCGGCGCAGCGCCGCCCCGAAGGGCGCGTCCCGGCGACGGTCCGCCTAGCCGGAGCTGGATGCGACAACTCAGGA
This sequence comes from uncultured Caulobacteraceae bacterium, assembly GCA_964249365.1. Taxonomy (GTDB): domain Bacteria; phylum Pseudomonadota; class Alphaproteobacteria; order Caulobacterales; family Caulobacteraceae; genus CAHJWH01. The sequence goes on from CAXUCS010000371.1 coordinate 1,990, forward strand.
TTGGGCTTTCGCCTTCTGGACTGCTGCGCCTTGCTGTAAGGATCGGGGCAAGTGTCGCGTACGGAGTGGGTCCCTTGCTGCAACGGTTCTGTAAGGGCGGCGTCGGCTCCCTGGCGGCAGGCGCCATCTCCTCGCTCGTCTGGGTTCATCCGTCCTTGGCGGGCCTCGGGCGCGGAATGGACGGCGTGCGCGCCGACCAGGCCCACTTCGCCGCCGCCATGAGTTCGGCGTCGGGCGCGAGCTACACGGTCCAGACGCTGACGCTGACCAACGGCGGCGTGATGCGCGAGTACCTGAACGGGCAGGGCCTGGTGTTCGCGGTGGCCTGGCGCGGTCCCGGCCGACCGGACCTGCAGCAACTGCTCGGGGAGCATTTCAGCGCGGTGGCGACGCCGGCGGCGCAGGCGCGGCGCGGCGCCAGGCTCTTGGCGGTGCAGCAGCCCGACCTGGTGGTGCATAGCAGCGGCCGTCCCGGAGCCTTCCACGGCGTGGCCTACCTGCCCCAGCAGCTTCCGGCAGGCTTCTCCGGCCAAGACCTGCGCTAGGAGGCGAGCGCGTGATCACCAGACTGCTCGCCCTCTGCGGGCTGCTCCTCACCCTGACGGCGTGCGGCGGAGGCGGAGGCGGCGGGTCCACCTCCAGCAGCGCCGCGGCCGTGGCCGCCCCGGCCCTCTCCAATTTCACGACGGTGACCGTCGACGGCGGCCCCGCGGCCCTCGCCACGGGCCCCAACGGCTATCTGCAGGCCAACTTCCCATACGTGACCGTGACGCTGTGCGCCCCAGGGACGAGCACCTGCCAGACCATAGACCATGTCCAGCTCGACACCGGCTCGGTCGGGTTGCGCGTGCCCCAGGTCGTCCTGAACGCCTCGCTGCTGTCCGCCCTGCCGAGGCAAACGGATGCGAGCGGGAACGGGGTGGGCGAATGTTACGGCTACGTCGACGGCTACGCCTTCGGCGCCGTCCGCCAGGCCGACTTCCAGATCGGCGGCGAGAAGGTCGCCTCCATGCCGTTCCAGGTGATCGGCGACACCTCGATCCCCACCACCGCCCCCTCCAACTGCAC
>CAXUCS010000372.1:0-3055 GCA_964249365.1 uncultured Caulobacteraceae bacterium
GCCCGGCCATCTCGCCCTGGAGGTCCACCGCGCCGGGGGCTGGCCTGGGCGCGGGCCTGGAAAGGGCGGAGGATGCAACGGTTGGCATGGGCGGCCCCTCAGGCGCGGGCGGGCTTGAGGCCCGCGGTGGCCAGCACCGGCACTCCGAGCGCCCGCTCCGCGAAGGCGGCGGTGGGCACGCCCCGGCGCAGGAAGGCGCGGAACAGCCCGGCCGACAGCGCGGCGAAGAGGGCGAACAGGAGCGTCAGCGCGAACACCGGCTTCCTGAGGCTCGATCCCGTGGCCGGCGGCAGCGCCCGCTCGATCACCCTGACGTTCCCGTCGCCCCCCGAGGCGGCGATGGACTGCTGGGCCTGGCTCTCCTGCTGGCGCTGGAGGAAGGCCTTGACGTTGGCGGCCAGGAGGTCGCGGCTGCGCAGGAGGTCGTCGTAGCGGGGCTGCAGCGCGTTCAGCCGCTGGCGGCGCGCGGTGACCTCCGCCAGCTCGGCTGCGAGCGAGGCCTTGCGGGCGTGGAGCGAGGCCGCCTCGGCCTGGAGCTGGTTTTTCTCGGTCTGCAGCGTCTGGAACACCGGGTTGACGCCCACCCGCTTGGCGCCGGGCCCCGTCGCCTGGCCGGCCGCGTCCAGCGCCTGGAGCTCGCGGAGCTGGCGGTCCAGGTCCTGCACGGGCTCGGCGGAGGGGGTGTAGCGGGACAGGAGGTCCTGGCGCTGCAGCCGAAGCGTGACCAGCCTGTCGGCGGCGACGTGGTCGAGGTCTCGCGACAGGCCGATCTCGGCGGGGGTGCGGCCGAACTCCACAGCCGTCGCCCCCAGCCGCCCGTCCGCCTCGCTGAGCTGGGCGGTGACGTTGTAGCTGTCGGTCAGGAGCTGGCTGTAGACGGTGGAGAGCGCGCTCTTCTCCGCCTCGAAGTCGCTGACGCCGTTGTCGGCCATGAAGCGGGTGAGCTCGGCGTCGGCGTCGTTCAGCCGGGCCTGGAAGTCGCTGGCCTGCTGGCCGATCACGCCTGCGTCGCGCGACATCAGGACGGTGGTGCGGTAGCGCAGGTACTCGTCCACCAGCGTGTTCAGCACCAGCGCGGCGCGGCTGGGGTCGGTGTCGGCGTAGGTGAGGCGCACCACCGAGTCGCCCGGGGCGGTCGCGACCTTCAGCGCGCCCCCCATGTCCTTGACCGCCGCGGCCTCCATGTCCTTGCGGCGGGACGGCGGCGCCGCGGCGTACCGACCGGCCAGCTTGGGCTGCAGCCGGGTCAGTCCGATGTCGGCGAGCACCCGGGCGCGCAGGCCTGCGCTCTGCAGGATCTCCGCCTCCGACTGAGTGATCTGGTCGCTTTCGGGCGCCACGCCCCGGGCGGCGTCGCCGACGCGGGGGTCGTAGACGTACTCGGAGCTTAGGCGGACCAGGAGGCTGGAGTGGGCCTGGTAGCTGGTCTTCAGGCCAAGCGCGGCCAGGAGCCCGAGCGCCGCCACGCCCGCGAGGACGGCCAGCATCAGCCCCCGCTCCCGCCACAGCATGGCGAGGAGGTCGCCGGGCGTGTAGCGGAGCGATGGCTCCGCGACCGGCGCGGGGAGGTCGACCGCTTCGCTCCGCCAGGCGGACGCGTTCTGCATGGGGGCTCGCGGCTGGGGTTGATGCGTCCGTGAGCCTGCCTTCCCGCGCTTAACCGATCCTTACCGATTAACCATAAGGTTGCGGCGTCCCATCCCGATGGATGCCTCGCCATGTTCCGGGCCGCCTGTTTCCTTCCCATGCTGCTGGCGCTCGCTCTCGGGGCGGCGGGGCTGCAGGGTTGCGACCACATGGGGACGACCGTCCCGTCGCGCCCTGGCGGCTTCCCCGACATCGGCTACTCGACCTGGGGACAGGGCGAGCCGGCCTATCGCATGTATCCAGGCGACGTGCTGGACGTGGCCTTCCCCTCCGCGCCGGAGCTGAACCGGGAAGTGACGGTGCAGCCGGACGGGCGCGTCTCCCTGCCGCTGGTCGCCCCGGTGATGGCGGCGGACCTGTCCACCCCTGACCTCCAGGCGGCCCTGGCGCAGGCCTACGGGGCCATACTGGTGCGGCCAGAGGTGGATGTGGCGGTCCGCACCGCCACGCCGCTCCGCATCTTCGTGGGCGGGGAAGTGTCCAAGCCCGGCGTCTACGACATGCCGGGCGACATCGACGCGCTGCAGGCGGTGACCATGGCCGGCGGCTTCCTGGAGACGGCCAAGCGGCGGGAGGTGATCGTGATCCGCCGCGGACCGGGAGGAAGGCCGATGATGAAGGTGGTGGACCTGCGCGCGGCGACCTTCGACCCCGCCCACGCCGACGCGGTGGCGCTGTGCCGCTTCGACGTCGTCTACGTTCCCAAGACCGAGATCGCCAACGCCGACATCTTCGTGGCCCAGTACATCCGCGACCTCGTCCCGGTCAGCTTCAGCTACGCCCTGACCGGGGGCCTCTACGGCGTGTCGCCCTGAGGGGGCGGAAGTGACCGGAGAGATGCAGCATTCTCGGCCGGACGTTGAATTTTCTGGCCACTCGCTGCGGCTCGCGCCGCTTGAACGTCCGCCATGAAGATAGGCCCGCCGTTGTAGCTGAAGTAGAGCATTTTGTGACTTCGGGAGAGCAAGACGTGATGCGCCCTAACGAAATCTAGGCCCAGAATCATCTCATCACTAGTTACTGGCGTCGCCAACCGAGATCCGAGTTCGACTCGAGTGGACTGCTTGAACATGTCGCTGATCATCAGTTTGACATGGTTCACCGTCTCACTGCCGATGACTACAGTGTTGAAGTCACCAACCCAAATGCGGCGGAGAGAAGTCGGCCACTGAAGCGGCGGCATGATGCGGCTGCGGGCGGAGTCAGGCGTTCCGATAGGGCCAGGAACGCTCGCAATCGAAGGAAAGCTCATCGGTAGCCTGAGCCGCCCTCCCGATGGGATCATTCGTTCGGCCACACCCACCTTCTCGACTCCAACCGTGATGCGGTCGATCTCGGCCAGGTTGAACGAACTGACGTGACCCCCTGAAACTCAGCCAATCGAACGTAGAGTCCGGCCCAACGAAGG
>CAXUCS010000373.1:0-3048 GCA_964249365.1 uncultured Caulobacteraceae bacterium
CCGAACCTCCTGCCGCCCTCCGTCAGCCTGCCGGGGCCGCTCGGCAAGCGGCTGAACCTCGGGCTGGACCTGCAGGGCGGCTCCTACCTGCTCCTGGAGGTGGACCAGGGCTCGCTCCGCGCCGAGCAGCTCGCCAACGTCACGGAGGACGCGCGGCGCGTGCTCGGCGACGCGGACATCGCCTTCACCGGGCTCGGCGTGCAGAACGGCTTGGTCCAGGCGCGCATCGGCGACGCCGGCCGGGTCAACGCCGCGGTCGACCTCCTCCGCTCCAAGCTGTCCCAGCAGACCCAAGGGGGCGGGCGCGACCTCCAGGTCGAGGCGGGCGGCGACCAGAGCGTCACGCTCGGCTATTCGGAGGCGACCTGGCGCCAGCTCACCACCCAGGCGGTGACCCAGTCGATCGAGGTGGTGTCGCGCCGCATCGACGCGCTCGGCACCCGCGAGCCGACCATCATTCGCCAGGGCGTCGACCGCATCGTGGTCGAGGCGCCGGGCGAGAGCGACCCGGAGAAGCTGAAGGCCATCATCGGCCAGACCGCCAAGCTCACCTTCCAGATGGTGGACGACACGGCCGCCGTCCCCGCCAGCCCTGCGCTCGTCCCGCCGGAGGACCAGCTCCTGGCGAGCCCGACCGACCCGCAGGGCCTCCTGGTGCGCCGCCGCGTGCTTCTCTCCGGCGACATGCTGACCGACGCCCGCCAGGCCTTCGACCCCCAGACCGGCAATGCGGAGGTCGCCTTCCGCCTGAACGGGCGCGGTGCGCAGATCTTCGGCGAGGTGTCGGGAGCCAACGTCGGCCATCGCTTCGCCATCGTGCTTGACGGCAAGAGCATCACCGCGCCGACCATCCAGAACGCCATCTATGGCGGCTCCGGCGTGATCACCGGCAACTTCACCCCCGAGTCCGCCGCCAACCTGGCGTTGCTGCTCCGCTCCGGCGCCCTGCCGGCCAAGCTGAACTTCGTGGAGCAGAGGACGGTCGGGGCCGAGCTCGGCGCCGACGCGATCCACGCCGGCGCGGTGTCGCTCGGCATCGGCGCGGTGGCGATCCTCTTCTTCATCATCGGGGCCTACGGCCTGTTCGGCGTGTTCGCCGCGGCCGCGCTGGTGGTGAACGTCTTCCTGATCTTCGGGGCCATGAGCCTGACCCAGGCGACGCTGACCTTCCCCGGCATCGCCGGCCTGATCCTGACGCTGGCGGTCGCGGTGGACGCCAACGTCCTGATCTACGAGCGGATGCGCGACGAGGCGCACGCGGGCAAGACGCCGCTCATGGCCGCCGACCAGGGCTTCCGCCGGGCGCTCGTCTCCATTGTGGACGCCAACGTCACCACCCTGATCTCGGCGCTGATCATGTTCCAATTCGGCTCGGGCGAGGTCAGGGGTTTCGCCTGGACCTTGTTCGTGGGCGTGGTCACCTCCGTCTTCTCGGCGGTGCTCGTCACCCAGGTGCTGATCGGCTGGTGGTTCCGCGCCGCCAAGCCCAAAGCCCTGCCGATCGCGTGAGAGAGCCGATGCGCTGGCCCCTGATCCGCTTCCTGCCCCGCCAGACCCACTTCAAGTTCGTGAAGTGGGCGCCGGTGGCCGCCGTCGTCTCAGGCCTGGCGGTGCTCGCCTCCGTGGTCTCGCTCTTCACGCTGGGCCTGAACCTCGGCATCGACTTCAAGGGCGGCATCCTGATCGAGGCGGTCACGCCGGGCCCGGCCCCGCTCGCGGGCCTCAGGGCCAGCCTCGCCCGCCATGGCGCCCACGACCCGCAGGTGCAGGGCTTCGGCTCGGCCGACTCCGCCATGCTGCGCTTCAAGCCGGAAGGCGGGCGCGATCCGGTGCAGACGGTGAACGCCATGCGCCAGGCGCTCTCGTCCGAGTTCCCGGGCATCCGCTTCACCCAGGTCCAGGCGGTCGGCCCCAAGGTCTCGGGCGAGCTCCTGACCCACGGCTTCGAGGCGCTGGCGATCGCGCTGGCGCTGATGCTGGCCTACATCTGGGTCCGTTTCCAGCTGCAGTTCGGGCTCGGCGCGGTGCTCGCCGTGCTGCACGACGTGGTGCTGACGCTCGGCCTGCTGTCCCTGCTCCAGATCGAGTTCTCCACCACCTCGATCGCAGCGCTCCTGACGGTGATCGGCTATTCCATGAACGAGAAGGTCATCACCTTCGACCGGCTGCGCGAGAACCTGCGGAAGTATCGCCGCACCCCGCTGCGCGAGGTGATCGACCTCAGCGAGAACGAGCGGCTGTCGCGGACCATCATCACGGGCTCGACCGCGCTCCTGGCGCTGGCGGGGGCGCTGCTGTTCGGCGGGCCGGTGCTGTTCCCGCTGGTCTTCACCATGGTGTTCGGCATCCTGATCGGCACCTATTCCTCCATCTATGTGGCGCTGCCGCTGGTGCTGGTCTGGGGCGTGAAGCGCGGCGAGGACGCGGCTCCGCGGCCTGTGGTCAAAGGCAGGCCCGCGACCGCGCGGCCCTGAGGTACGGCGGGAGGGCCCGCCGGGCCGCCTCGCGCGTTAGCCACGGCGCATGCCTGTTCCCCCGTCACCGCCCGTCATCGACAGCTACGGCGCTGGCGGGTTCCGCATCGGCGAGGCGCGCCATCAAGGCTCCATCCTGATTGTGAAGGGGGAGGTGCGGCCCTGGGCCGTCCGCCACCTCGCCGACCTCCAGCCGCAGGACCTCGCGACCGTCGCCGCGCTCGGATCGCTGGAGGTGGAGGTGCTGCTGCTCGGCACGGGCGCGGCCATGGCGCTCGCGCCCCGTCCGGTGCGCGACTGGATGGCGACCGCGGGGGTGGGGCTGGACGTGATGTCCACGCCGGAGGCCTGCCGCCTGTACAACTACCTCGCCGGCGAGGGTCGCCGCGTCGCCGCCGCCCTCCTGGCGGTCTGACCCCGTGGCCGCGCCCGCGCCTGAACCGGGAGAGGACCTCGACGCCCGGGTCCGCCGCGTCGATCCCGACCGCTGGCTCGCCGCCCGCTTCGCCGCCGACCCGGACGCCCGCACGCTCGCCATCGCCGTCTATGCGCTGAACGACGAACTGGCCCGCGT
>CAXUCS010000374.1:0-3044 GCA_964249365.1 uncultured Caulobacteraceae bacterium
CCTCCATCCACACCACCAAGGCGGTGACCTGCGCGATCCGCGCCGGCCGGCTGGCGCCGGACAAGCGCCAGCGGGAGCTGGCGTGAGCGATCAGCGCCTTACCGCCGCCCGCGAGGCCTTCGACCGGGCGCTGGCCTCGCCGCCCAAGATCGACGGCCACGCCATGACGGAGGCGACCCAGGCGGTCTCCGCCTACCGCGACGACCTTCGCCGCCGCATGCGGGAAGCGCCGGCCGATGCGGGCGCCCGCACGCGGCTCCGCTCCGCCAACCTGATCCTCAGCCTGCTTCTGGCCGGCCACTACCCCCTCGGCGAGACGCCCTGGGAGGCGCTGGAGGCGCTGCCCGGCCTTCTGGACGACCTCGCCATGCAGGAGCCCGCCTGAGCGCCCCCGAGCCCGACCCGCGCCAGGCGCTATGGCTCCGGCGCATGCGCGAGGACCTGCCGGCGGCGGCCCGCCGCCACCCCGAGTGGCCCATCCGGCTCGACCACTGCTTTGGCCGCGTGATCCTGGACGCGGTCTGCGGCGGACCGTGGCGCGACACGCTCGCCTCGCCCGCCTGGCGCTATCTCCCGCCCGAGCGGCTGGAGGCGGCGATCGCCCTTGCCGACGCCATCCTGGCTGGCGAGGCCGACCTCGCCGCCCTGAACGCCGCATCTCTCGCCGGTCGGCGCGCCCGCGTACGGACGGCGGTGTAGCGCGGCGGCAACTTGTAGGCGCCCCCTCGATCTGGTAGCTCCGCCTCGCCTGCAGGGGTGTCCCGCCGGGCGCGGGAAATGTGACGCCGGGCGGAGTTTCGCCTTGAAATCGCCTGTCCCGCTCCGGACAGACGCTGCATTCGCCGGCCGCTCGGCAGCTACAGAGAGACGGGTCTAAATGGACGCTGAGGGCGCGCTCCGCGACATCATCGATGGCGTCAAGCTGGCTCCTCTGTGGCTGCGGCTCGGCTGGGAGCAGACGGTGTCGCGCTTCCGCCGCACGGTGTTCGGCCCCTTCTGGCTGACGGCGAACCTCCTGGCCATCTCGTTCGCCCTGTCGGTCGTTTTCGGCATGCTGATGGGCCAGAACTACCGGGAGAACTTCGCCATCATCATCTCCGGCGTGCTGTCCTGGAGCCTTATCGGCGGAGTGATGACGGACGCAGCCGGGGTCTTCATCTCGTCGGGACCGTGGATGCAGACGATGAAGATGCCCCTCACGTTCTACATCTTGTTGATGATGACGAGGGACTTCATCAATTACCTGGCCCAGATCATCGCGCTCTGGATCGTGCTGGCGCTGCTGCGGCTGGGGGCGATTCCGACGCTCCAACTCCTGATCGGCCTGCCGATCGTGCTGGTCAACATGTCGATGCTCAGCATGATCATCGCCATGCCGTCGACGCGCTTCCGCGACATCAACCAGACGGTGGGCTTCGCCACCCAAATCCTGTTCTTCATCACCCCGGTGTTCTGGGTGCCCAAGCAGGCGCACGGGCGCTCCGCCCTGATCTATCAGCTGAACCCCTTCGCCCATATGCTGGAGCTGATCCGCCAGCCGCTTCTCGGCGCCGCCCCGGCGATGATCCACTACGAATGGGCGGCGGTGATCACCGTGGTGCTCTTCGCCACCTGCTTCACCATGCTGGCGCTGTTCCGCAAGCGCGTCGTGTTCTGGCTCTAGGAGCAGGCGGCCTTGAGTTCTTCGCTTCGCCTCGACAACGTCACGCTGGATTACTTCGTCTACAGCGTGCGGGCGCAGTCGCTCCGCAACGCCGTGTTTAACATGGCCGTGGGCGGGAAGCTGTACAAGAACCAGGGCGACGTCACGGTCGTGCGCGCGCTGGAAAACATCAACGTCAACCTCACCGAAGGCGACCGGCTGGCGCTGATCGGGCACAACGGCTCGGGCAAGACCTCGCTCCTCAAGGTGATGGCGGGCGTCTACCATCCCGCCAGCGGGCGGGTGGACACGACCGGCTCCATGACCAGCATGATCGCGGCGGGAGCGGGCCTGGACTGGGAGGCCACGGGACTTCAGAACATCAGGAAGCTCGGCCAGATGCGGCTGATCCCCAACAAGGCGATCGACGCGGCCATCGGTCCGATCGTGGAGTTCTCCGGCCTCGGCGACTTCGTGCGGCTGCCGGTCAAGACCTTCTCCGCCGGCATGATGGCCCGGCTGATGTTCGCCTGCGCCACCGAGTTCGAGGCAGACATCCTGATCATGGACGAGTGGCTCTCCGCCGGAGACGCCGACTTCATCCAGAAGGCGCGCGACCGGATGCAGAACTTCGTTCAGAAGGCCAAGATCCTGGTGCTCGGCACCCACGACTTCGACCTGGTGGAACGGTCCTGCAACAAGGTGCTGGTCCTGGACGCCGGGCGCGCGGCCTTCTACGGCCCGACGGAGCAGTGGGTGGCGGGCGGCAAGAGCATGCATGGCGTCCCGGCGGCGGCGTGACGGGCTTGGGCTGAAGGGGATGGCGGCGTGAGCGAGGACAAGGACTACGCGCACATGCGCGACCCGGAGGCTCAGCGCACGCGCTTCGAGCTCTGGGCCATCGTGGTGATCGTGGTGGTGGTGCTGGCGAGCGCTTTCGTCTGGCGCGCGGTGAACCACAGGCCCGCCGGCGCCCAGCACGGCTATCCGGACAACAGCGCCGGCTCTGGCAACTACTCCGCCGGGCAGGAGCCTGCCGCTGCGGCCGGGGTGCGGCCTCCCACGACGACGCCGCGCCCCGTCGGCGGACCGTAGCCCCCCGTCTCCCGAGCCGCCCTGCACCGGGCGGAGGATGTCACGACCTCAGCGCATGCCGGGCATCGGCGCCGTCGCCGGCCCCTGGCGCACCTGGACCTGCACCGTCACCGGGCGACTGTGCGCGAAGCGGAAGGTCATGGGATAGCTCCCCCCGAGCTTCAGCCCGCCCTTCAGCCCCGTCAGCATCAGGTGGTAGCCGCCGGGCTTGAGCGCGACCGGGCGGCCGGGCTGGAGCTCGAGGCCATCGGGCACCGGCTCCATCCTCATCACGCCTGCGGTCATGGTGGAGCGGTGGAGAGTGACC
>CAXUCS010000375.1:0-3041 GCA_964249365.1 uncultured Caulobacteraceae bacterium
GCGGCTGCTGGTGATCCCGGAGCTGCCAGGCATCCGGACCGCGCTGGAGGAGGCGGCGCTCGACGCCCAGCTGGCGGCGGAGGCGCTGGACCTGACCCTGCCTGCGCCGCCTTCGCGCCGGGGCAGCCTGCACCCGACGCTTCGCACGCTGGACGAGATGGTCTCGATCTTCGCCGCCATGGGCTTTGCGGTGGCGGAGGGGCCCGACATCGAGGACGACTGGCACAACTTCACCGCGCTGAACTTCCCGCCCAGGCACCCGGCGCGGGAGATGCACGACACCTTCTTCCTGAAGCCGGCTCCCGACGGCGAGCGCAAGGTGCTGCGCACCCACACCTCGCCCGTGCAGGTCCGCTCCATGTCGGCGAGCTTCGACCACGACAAGGACCTGCCGAACTGGATCGCGCGAGGGCGCGAACCGCCCATCCGCATCATCGCACCCGGCCGCACCTACCGCTGCGACTCCGACCAGACCCACACGCCCATGTTCCACCAGGTGGAGGGGCTGGTGATCGACCGCGCCATCCACATGGGCCACCTGAAGTGGACGCTGGAGACCTTCGTGGAGCGCTTCTTCGAGACGGCGGTGGGCGCCCGCTTCCGCCCCCACCACTTCCCCTTTACCGAGCCCTCCGCCGAGATGGACATCCAGTGTGATCGCTCCGGCGGCCGCATCGCGGTGGGCCAGGGCTCCGACTGGCTGGAGGTGGTCGGCTGCGGCATGGTCCACCCCAACGTGCTCCGGAACTGCGGCCTCGATCCGGACGCGTGGCAGGGCTTCGCCTTCGGCTTCGGCGTCGACCGCCTGGCCATGCTGAAGTACGGCATGGGCGACCTGCGCGACATGTTCGCCAGCGACACCCGCTGGCTCAAGCACTACGGCTTCTCACCCTTCGCGGCTTTGCCGCCGCTGACGGCGGCGGGATAGGTCAGTTATGCCTCGCTGATTCCGGCACCCTTTGCTAACTCTTCCAGAAGCTTCCGCCGTTTGCTTCCCTCGATAGAGGGATCTGTGGCTTGTAAGTACTCCGCGCCGGAGAAGTTATCCCCACGTTTCCGGTTTAGCGGAGGCTCTAAGCTTTCGATCAGGAGGGCCTCAAAAGTCTCGATAACTACGTCTTGGGTCCAGGGCGAAATGGTCGTAGTTAGAGTTCCGTCGGGCCCGACGCTATGTAGACCGAACCACGAGAACCTATCCCAGCGACCACCCATCCTATCCGTAGTGTGAGATTTGAGACGGGCATAAAGCGTATCGGCAGCACGGCCGACGTAAATAACCCGCTCGCGGTCATGTAATAGATAAACACCAACTTGTTCAGCGAAGTTCACCGCCGTCGCGCCAAGTCCTTGCCGGCCGAGTAGGCGTGCCTGGCCTGACCACACGACGAGCTCTCTCTGCCAAAACATCCCAAAAGAGCGAAGCGCTCCCGTTTCATCATCTTCTGTGACTTGGGCTTGCTCGCCTTTGGGAGACGCCGACTGTTGTTCTAGTTGTGCCTTTAAGGTGTATTCACCCCTGCCGACGCGCTGATAAGGTGTGGCTGGGTCTGCAAGCGCTCTACTAAGTATAGAGGCGACTGTCGCCGCGGGCGTCGCTCCCACTGATTTTCTAAGATGTTGGGCGGCTACTCTCTCAGCAATCTCTGCATAATGAAGGGCACCATCCGCTGCACTCAAGACCTGCTGTATAGCTTCTTCCCACGATAGGTTCTGTACATTTGTTTTTGGCATACCTATCCCGTCCTAATGGGCACAAGTTATGCTGGAATCCGCTTTCGCGCTACCTTCTTCAGGGTCGGCGCCTTGAGCGCGGCCACCCGCGCCTGCCGCCGACGCTCCTGCTTCTCCAGCACCTCGCGGAGGTACTTGCCGGTCCAGCTGGCGTCGTTGGCGGCCACCGCCTCCGGAGTGCCCTCCGCCACGACCCTTCCCCCGCCGTCGCCGCCTTCCGGGCCGAAGTCGAGCAGCCAGTCGGCGGTCTTGACCACGTCGAGGTTGTGTTCGATCACCACCACCGTATTGCCCTGGTCCACCAGCTCGTGCAGCACCTCCAGGAGCTTCTTGGTGTCCTCGAAGTGGAGCCCCGTGGTCGGTTCGTCGAGGATGTAGAGGGTGCGGCCGGTGGCCCGGCGCGCCAGCTCCTTGGAGAGCTTCACCCGCTGCGCCTCGCCGCCGGAGAGCGTGGTCGCCTGCTGGCCGACCTTGACGTAGCCTAAGCCGACCCGCTTCAGCGTCTCCATCTTCTCGCGAATGGAGGAGACCACCTTGAAGAAGTCCGCCGCCTCCTCCACCGTCATCTCCAAGACCTGGGCGATCGACTTGCCGCGGTAGAGGATCTCCAGCGTCTCGCGGTTGTAGCGATGGCCCTTGCAGACGTCGCAGGTGACGTAGACGTCCGGCAGGAAGTGCATCTCGATCTTGATGACGCCATCGCCCTGGCAGGCCTCGCACCGCCCGCCCTTGACGTTGAAGCTGAACCGCCCCGGGCCATAGCCGCGCGCCTTGGACTCCGGCAGCGCGGCGAACCAGTCGCGGATGGGCCCGAAGGCGCCGGTGTAGGTGGCGGGGTTGGAGCGGGGCGTGCGGCCGATCGGGCTCTGGTCGATGTCGATGACCTTGTCGAACAGCGTCAGGCCCTCGATCCGCTCGTGCGGCGCCGGCGCGTCCGAGGCGTTGTTCAGCCTGCGCGCGGCGGCCTTGTAGAGCGTCTCGATGGTGAAGGTCGACTTGCCGCCGCCCGAGACGCCGGTCACACAGGTGAAGGTCCCGGCGGGGATTTCGCCCGTCACCTCCTTCAGGTTATTGCCCCGCGCGCCGATCACGCGAATGACCTTCTTCGGATCGCACTTCCGGCGGGTCTGCGGGACCTCGATCTCGCGCTCGCCCCGAAGGTACTGGCCGGTGATGCTCTCAGGGGAGGCCATGATGGCCTCCGGCGTGCCTTCCGCGATGATGTGGCCGCCGTGGATTCCGGCGGCGGGGCCCATGTCGATGACGTGGTCGGCGGTGAGGATGGCCTCCTCGTCGTGCTCCACCACCAG
>CAXUCS010000376.1:0-3036 GCA_964249365.1 uncultured Caulobacteraceae bacterium
GTAGCTCAACGGTTAGAGCCGGCCGCTGATAACGGTCAGGTTGCAGGTTCGAGTCCTGCCGGGCCCACCACCGCCTGCCCGTCCCTCCGCACAGCGGGGATTAGAACAAAGTGGCAACCTGTCAGGTGTTGCGTACGCGAGGATGCGGTATGAAGGTCATGCGGACGATCTGCGCCGGGCCGGAACGCTCCCGGGCGGGGCGGCCGGCCCCAGCCGTCTCACCCCCTCAACCGAACATCGCCGGGAGGCGGCCCTTGGCCCTTCGCAGCAAGCCCGCGCCGTCCGGCGTGTACGACCTCCGCTACGCCGAGGCGGTGGTGGAGTTCATGGGGCGCGGCTACAGCCTGACAGCCTTCGCCGGCGAGATCGGCGCCAGCCGCGCCATCCTGGACCGCTGGACCCAGGACCACCCCACCTTCGCCCGCGCGGTGGAGCGCGGCCAGGCCCGCCGCGCCCGCGTGCTGGAGGACCGGCTCCTAGCCGGCAAGAGCGGGGCGGCCTTCGGCCTGCACATGGAAGCGCTGAGGACCGCCGCCCCGCAGGACTGGCGGCGGGAGGGCGGGGGTGGGGACGCAAGGGCGAAGCCCCGGCCGCCCCCGACCGCGCAGCTCGACCTGCCGGACAACGGCCGGAACGGGTGAAGCCGCCTTCGTGCGAGCCTGTCAGGCTTGTAGGGCGGCGCACGCGAAACCATCACGCAAGCGCGCTTCTATCCCGCCGGCGCCGACCCGGCGAAAAGGCAAAAGACCAGATGAAGACGCTCACGGCCGTCACGTGCGCCCTCGCCGCCCTGGCGAGCGCCGCCTCGGCGCAGAACGCCATGGACGCTCCGGCCGCCGCCACGACCACCACGACCCACAGCGAGGCCAAGAGCAGCACCGCCCCGGTGCACCGCGCCAGGCGTCACGGTAAGCACACGGCGCATCACAGGACGGCGCACCGCGCTGCATCCTCCAACGCCATGGAGTCCGGCAGCGGCATGACCTCGGCGCCCTCCAGCGCGTCCGGCCACTCCACCACCGGCGGCGCGGTCAACGACCCGGACGGCACGCCCGGCAATCCCTCGCCGCAGTGATCGGGTGACCGGCGGGTCGGTGCGAACCGACCCGCCCTCTCGCCTCAGGCCTTCTTGCGCGCCCTCTTGGGGGCCGCGGCGGCTTCCTTGTCTTCTTCCTCGTCGTGTTCGGCTTCGCCGGCTTCGATCAGGGCCTGGCCGAGCGCCTTCAGCTTGTCGCCGTTCTTCTCGGCCTTGTCGGCGATCTTGACGGTCGCTTCGCCCAGGCGGTGGAGGAGCGCGTGGATGCGGTCGGCGTTCGGCTTGGCGGCCTCCACCTGCTTCTTCAGGGCCGCGAGGTCGCGCTGGATGCCCTTGGCGCCGACCACTTCGGTGTCGGCGAGCGCGGTCTCCCAGTCCTCGATCAGGTGGGCGCCGGACTCCGGCTTGGCTTGATCCAGGCCGCGGTTGATCGCGTTGCTGGTGGCGGCGAACTTGATGGCCATCGATTGTTTTCCTTGAACAGAGGGCCGTCTCCTGACGAGTCGGCGACCCGCCAACGCGGCCGCGCCGCCTGAGGTTCGCCGCGCGGCTGCAGTATAGGCCGCCTGCGGCCAAGTTTTTCCGGGCGATTGATCCAGGTTAATCTGGCGCGCGGTTGCGCGGCGGCGGGAAGGGGGTCGGATGGCGTCCACCCCGCCGGTGCTGAAGCCCCAGCCGGGGCCACAGACGACCTTCCTGTCCAGCTCCGCCGACATCGCCATCTACGGCGGGGCGGCGGGCGGGGGCAAGACCTGGGCGCTCCTGGCGGAGCCGCTGCGCCACCTCGCCAACCCGGGCTTCGGGGCGGTGATCTTCCGGCGCACCACCGTGCAGGTCAGGAACGAAGGCGGGCTGTGGGACGAGAGCGAGCGGCTCTACCCCCTGCTCGGCGGCGAGGGCTTCCGCTCGGCGCTCCAGTGGCGCTTCCCCTCCGGCGCGGGCGTGCGCTTCGCCCACCTGGAGCATGACAGGACCGTCTACGACTGGCAGGGGGCGCAGCTGCCGCTGATCGGCTTCGACGAGCTGACGCACTTCTCCAGGAAGCAGTTCTGGTACTGGTCAGCCGCAACCGCTCCATCTGCGGGGTGCGGCCCTACATCCGCGCCACCTGCAACCCGGACGCCGACAGCTGGGTGGCGGAGTTCATCGGCTGGTGGCTGGACGGGACGAGCGGGCTCGCCTCGCCCGAGCGCGCCGGCGTGGTGCGCTGGTTCGTGCGCGACGGGGAGCGGCTGGTCTGGGCGGATGCGGCCTGCGAGCTCGCCGCGCTCTACCCGCGCCTCCCGCCGAAGTCCGCGACCTTCGTGCCGGCCAGGCTTTCGGACAATGCGGCGCTGACCACCGCCGACCCGGGCTATCTCGCCAACCTCCTCGCGCTGCCGCCGGTGGAGCGGGCGCGGCTCCTGGACGGGAACTGGAAAGTGAAGGCGGCCGCGGGGCTCCTCTTCCGCCGCCACTGGTGCCGGGTGGTGGACGCCGCGCCCGAGGGGCTGCGCACCGTACGCGGCTGGGACCTGGCGGGCACGCCCAAGACCGACGGCAACGACCCGGACTTCACCTGCGGGGTGAAGATCGGGCGGAGCGGGGACGGACTGTACTACGTGCTGGACCACCTTAGCCTGCGCGACACGCCGGGCGAGGTGGAGCGGCTGATCCGCTGGACCGCCGAGGCCGACGGAGCGGCGGTGGAGGTCGCCCTGCCGCAGGACCCCGGCCAGGCCGGCAAGGCCCAGGCGCTCCAGCTCGGCCGCGCGCTCGACGGCTTCGCCGTGCGGGCCACGCCGGAGACCGGCGACAAGGTCACGCGCTTTCGCCCGTTCTCCGCGGGTGCGCAGGCCGGACGGGTCCAGGTGCTCCGGGGCGAGTGGAACGAGAGGTGGTTCGCCGGCCTGGAGGGCTTTCCGGAGGGACGTCACGACGACGACGCGGACGCCACCAGCCGCGCCTTCAACCACTTCCTTGCGCCCCGGCTTAAGGGGCAGGGGTTCCTGGACCTGATC
>CAXUCS010000377.1:0-3022 GCA_964249365.1 uncultured Caulobacteraceae bacterium
GGCCTCCAGCCGGCGGCGCGCGCGCTCGCGCACCGGTTCGGGCCCCATCACGCCGTACAGGAGGCATCTCGGCGCGAAGGGACGGCCGCCGATCAGCCGGCCCGCGGCCTCGCCGTTCCACTGCAGGGCGCCGTCGGGGAAGAGCCGGAAGGCATCGTCCGCATCGGCCGCCAGCGCGCCGAGGCGGCGGACCACCTCCGGCGTCACCGCCCGCTGGGCGGCGTGGCGCAGCGCCTTGTCCTCCAGCGCGGAGGAGCCCTCGGCGATGTCGAAGGCGAGGCCCCGCAGCCGGCCGACGTAGTGGCCCTCCACCGTCACCGTCCCGTCCGCGGCGACGCCGGCCAGCACCTCTTCCCTGAGGTTCAGCCCGCGCATGAGGGCGGAGGTGCGCCGGTCGATGAACCGCTGCATCAGCTTCTCGTGCAGGGTGTCGGAGAGACGCTCCTCCAGCCCGCGGCACCTGGCCTGCCATTCGGCCGGGTCGCGGAGCCAGTCGGGACGGTTGGCCACATAGGCCAGCGTCCGCACGCCCGCGAGCCGCTGCGCCAGCACCTCCATCTCGCCGGCGACGTGGTCGAGCGCAGCGTACTGGCCGGCGATCCAGTCGTCCGGGACGCGCCCGCTGCGGGTCGTCAGGTGGTCGTACACGCTGCGGCAGAGGCGCACGTGCTCGTCCAGCGTGGTCTTCCTGAAGTCCGGCGTCTGGGCGACCTCCCAGAGGCGGCGCAGCCGTCCCCGGTCCGAGCCGATGCGGCGCTCCAGCTCGGGGTCGAGCGCCAGCTGGCGCAGCGTCGTCTCGTCCAGGCTCTCCTCGGCGAGCTTCAGCCCCTCGCGCCCGGGCGGGGTCGCGAGCGAGCGGAGCAGGCCCTTCAGCGAGGCGAAGTCGAGGTCAGCGGAGCGCCACTCGGCGGCGCCCAGCGGCTGGTAGTGGTGCTCCTCCACCGCGGCGACCAGGTCCTCGTCCATCTCGGACGCCTCGCCGGTGACGCCGAAGGTCCCGTCGGTGCGGTAACGCCCCGCGCGCCCGGCGATCTGGCCGACCTCGGCGGGGTGGAGCCAGCGGGTGCGCTTGCCGTCGAACTTGCGCAGCCCCGCGAACGCGACGTGGTCGACGTCCATGTTCAGGCCCATGCCGATGGCGTCGGTGGCGACCAGGAAGTCGACCTCGCCGGACTGGTAGAGCGCCACCTGGGCGTTTCGGGTGCGGGGCGAGAGGCTCCCCATCACCACCGCCGCGCCGCCGCGCTGGCGGCGGATCAGCTCGGCGATGGCGTAGACGTTCTCGGTGGAGAAGGCGACCACGGCGGAGCGGCGCGGCAGGCGCGTCAGCTTCTTGGACCCGGCATAGGTGAGGGTGGAGAAGCGCTCGCGGGTGGCGATCTCCACGCCGGGCAGGAGCGCGCGGATCAGCGGCGCGGCGGTGGCGGCGCCGAGGAACATGGTCTCGAACCGCCCGCGCGCGTGCAGCAGGCGATGGGTGAAGACGTGCCCCCGCGCGGGATCGGCGCAGAGCTGGATCTCGTCAACGCAGAGGAACTCCACCTCGCGCGCCAGCGGCATGGCCTCCGCCGTGCAGACGAAATAGGTCGCGCGCGGGGGGACGATCTTCTCCTCGCCGGTGATCAGCGCGACCGCGCGGGCGCCCCTGAGCCTGACGATGCGGTCGTAGACCTCGCGCGCCAGGAGCCTCAGCGGCAGGCCGATCATGCCGGACGCGTGGCCCAGCATCCGCTCCACCGCGAGATGGGTCTTGCCGGTGTTGGTCGGCCCCAGCACCGCCACGAGCCGCGACGGCGCGGCGCCGGAAGGGCGGTCCGCCATGGGGCCTAGATCGGGCGACGGACGGGCTTAGGCAAGCGTGACGCGCCTATGAGGCAGCCGGCAGGAAGCGGACGCTGCGGCTGTCCGAGGTGGGTGGTTTTCTACCGTTGACGCGAGAGGAGAGTGGCGCGAGCTTCGAAAGATGACCCGAGCACCCCTGAGTTGGTTGAGCGTCGCAGGCGTGTTTGCGCTGGTGGTCGTCGGATCAACCTATCTGATGTCGTTGGAGGCGAAAGCTGCTCCGTTGCAGTGCGTTCCGGCATGCCCATCAGAGACGTTACCCTCATCCTCCATCACGGGTAATGCGACCACCCTTAAGTTTCAGCGGATTCTAGCTACTCGCACAGGCGATCCGCGTTCGTACGTTCTATTAGGCAGCGACTTTTTTAGGGCATTAAGCTTCGGCGATCCAGGTGTTTTTGTCTCCCGTTGGCTAAACGAACATCCTCACGCAACCTACACTGTTATATCAACCATCAGGTCTACTAACACGAAGACGCACAAGAAGTTTGAGATTACATATATCTGGGTCTCAGACGATGCGTTCGCTCTGAACGTCGATCTTGTACGTCAGGGCGTATTTGCCGGCGCGACCATGTACGACATGGTGGACAACGCGCGGGGTTTAGATCGTCTGCTGCAAAGCGATCCCAAGCTTGCCGATGCGAAAACGCAGATTGCGAAAGAACGAGCCGCCGAGCCCGACGATCGGACCGAAAGGCTTATTCCTGAAGATGACTACAGGGCGCGCCTCGTTCGCATCCAGCAAGCTGAATATAAAGCACGTGCAGAGAAGCTGGGGATCTGGTCTGACAACATGAGGGCGGAGCGCGAAGCAGAGGACCTTCCGTAGCTACTGCTTGAATTTCGGTTAGCGTGTTTCAGGCGGATGACACGAGTCTGCTTAGGGTCGGAAGTGATCAAAAGCGCTCGTCCGGTAAGCGGACGTGCCGTCGTGCTCGGGGCTGGACGAACGCAGCATCTTTCTTGGCATAGCCCTGTGTTCGATCCGCTGGAGGCGAGCGAACCATCTACTCGGGACGCCCTGCGTCCCGATGCTCACGCTGCAGCCGTCGCGCGGGACGCGGCGGTCAAGGGCGAAGAGCGGAGCGGCCCTTGACGGGCGCGAGCACGGCGGCCCTGACGCAGACAGCGGGAGAACGGAGCGGCGACGTGTCGGCTGGCCGGGCGGGGCGGGGTT
>CAXUCS010000378.1:0-3004 GCA_964249365.1 uncultured Caulobacteraceae bacterium
GCTGGTTCTGGGCCCCCGTGGCGTCCCCGCCGGAGACGGTGGCCTGGCTGATGGTCGCGTTCAGCCTGCTGATCTGGTCGAGGAGGCTGTTGGCGCTCGCCACGTCCGCGCCGATCTGCGTGTCGGCCTGGCTGGAAAGCCCGGCCAGGCTGGCGCTGATCGACTGGGCGGAACTGAGGAACTGGCCGACCTTGCCCACCGCCGCCGCCTGGGCCGTGGCCGATGGGGTGGAGGAGAGGGTGGAGAAGGCGGAGAAGACGCCGTCGAGCTGGCCGAAGAAGGAGGACTCGGAGGTGGGGTCTCCGAACAGGCTCTGCGCCTGGTCGAGGTAGGAGGAGGAGACGGCCGCGCCCGCGCTGTCGGCGGCGGCCTTCTGGCTGGCCGCCTCCAGGTAGCCGTTGGTGGTGCGGGCGATGTCGGCGACGCTGACCCCGATGCCCTGGCCGCCGGCCTGCTGGCTCTCCTGGTTCACCACCTCGCGGACGTAGCCGGCCGTGTTGACGTTGGAGATGTTGTTGGAGACGGTGTTCAGCCCCGTCTGCGCCGCCTCCAGCCCGGAGGTGGCGATGGAGAGGATGCCGGACAGGGAAAGGCTCACCGCGCCCGCCCGCGCCCGGCAGATCCTGCCGCCCGGTCCATCTCCGCCGGCTCACAATCGCCGGGGCGGGGCGCCCCGCGAAGGCCGCCGCCGTCCCCTACCCCCTTGTGCAGCAAGGACTTGCGCACGGCCGACACCCTTTCGCCCGCCGGCTGGCCCGGCGCTCCCGGGTCAGCTCACGCAAGGGCCGTGCGAGGCGGGTTCAGGGGGCGTGCGTCGCTGAGGACCGAAGACGCGCCCCGTGTCGGGACGCCCGCGTGGAGCGGCCTGGGCGCTGGACCGATCCACCCTGGGTGACCAGCGGCAACTCATCGCCGGCAGGGCGGTTACGGGCGGCGCCCCTCATCAACAGGTCCGCATCATGGCGCAACCCGCACAGCAAACCCCCGTGCTGTTGGTAGGCGGCGGCCTTGTCGGCCTGGTGACCGGGCTGTTCCTCCAGAAGCACGGCACGCCGTTCATCCTCATCGAGCGCGAGCGGGAACCCTCGCCGCTTCCGCGCGCCCGGGGGTGGGCGGTACGCAGCATGGAGCTGTTCCGCTCGCTCGGCCTCCAGCAGGCGATGGAGGAAGCGGCGGAGAAGGCTTGGGAGCAGGGCGTGTTTGGGGGTGCGCGCCGGGGCGCGACCATGCTGTCGGCGGAAGAGCTGGAAATACCCGACACCGGCGTGATGACGGGAGACGATCCCTCGCCGTGCAGGATGGCCGCCTGCCCCCAGACCTCGGTCGAGCCGATCCTGCGGCGCGCGCTGGAAGAGCGCGGCGGCGACGTCAGGTTCGGCTGCGAGCTGCTCGACTTCGCGCAGAACGGCGGCGTGCGGGCGAGCGTGAGGGATGAGGACGGGCGCGAGCAGGCGATCCATGCCGACTACCTCGTCGCCGCCGACGGCTCGCGCGGCCTGGTCCGGCGCCGGCTTGGCGTCGGGCGGGAGGGCAGCGGCAAGGCGCGCCACTACCTCAACATCTTCTTTGAGGCGGACCTCGCCGAGCGGATGCGCGAGCGTACGTTCAGCCAGTGCGAGATCGACAACGAGCAGGTGAGCGGCGTCTTCCTGTCGATGAACAACACCACCCGCTGGTCCTTCCACCTCCGCTACGATCCCGAGACGGATCATCCTGAAGACTGGTCCGACGAGGAGATCGCCGGGCGGCTGCGCGCGGCGATCGGCGCCGACGTGGAGCTGACCGTCCGCCACCGCGGCGCCTGGACGGCGGTGGACCGGGTGGCGGACCGCTACCGCGACGGACGGGTCTTCCTGGCCGGCGACGCCGCCCACATCATGCCGCCGTGGGGCGGGCTCAACGGCAACACCGGCATCGCCGACGCGCACAACCTCGCCTGGAAACTGGCGCGCGTGGTCCGCGGCGAGGAAGGCCCTGAACTGCTCGACAGCTATGAGGCGGAGCGGCGGCCCGTCGCCTGCCGCAACGGGGAGCAGGCGCAGCTGCGCAGCGACTACGAGCTGCGCTTCGGCATCCGGACCGAGGCGAACCGCGAGGCGTTCGACGACCTGCGCGATGGCGGCGAGCTGCTGATGCGCTATCGCTACGGCACGGACGATACCGTCGAAAAGCTGCAGGCTCAGGCCGGCACGCGGTTTCCGCACGCCTGGATCGAGAAGGACGGCCAGCGCCTGTCCACGCTGGACCTGTTCGGCGCCGGCACGGTCGCGGTCGGCGGATCGGCGGCGTCCGGCGCCGGGGTGCTGCGCGCGGACAGGGACTTCCGCTTCCTGGACGACGCCGTGAGCTGGTCCGCTCTGACGAACGCGGGCGACGGCACGCTCATCAGGGTTCGCCCGGACGGCTTCGTCGCGGCCCGGTAGATGATCGGGATACGCCAGGCGCCCTGTCCGACGGGGACGACCTACCGGCTCGCGACCTTCATCGTGTCGGCGGCGAAGTAGCTGTCGATGGCCTGGGCGACGCCGTCCATCAGGCGGCGCCGCTCGCCCGAGTCGGCCAGGCGGCGCTCGTCGGCGGGATTGGTGATGAAGCCCATCTCCAGGAGGACGGCGGGGACGTCGGGGGCGAGCAGCACCATGTAGCCGGCGTCGCGGTGGCTGCGGCGGAGCAGCGGGGCCTTGTCGGCGATGCGCGACAGCAGCGTTTCGGCGAACTCGGAGGAGCGGTTCCGGGTCTCGCGCTGGGTGAGGTCCAGGAGGATGCGGTTCACCTGCTCGTCGGCGCCGGGCAGGCGCATGTTCATCCAGTCGGCCTTCTCGAACACCTGCTTGGCCGCGCGCGTGGTGCCCTGTTCGGAGAGGGTGTAGACGGTGGCGCCCTTCAGGTCCGCCTCCGTGCCGCTGTCGGCGTGCAGCGAGATGAACAGGTCGGCGTTGGCGCGCCGCGCGATCCGCACCCGGTCCTCCAGCCCGACGTAGATGTCGCTGTCTCGGGTCAGGAC
>CAXUCS010000379.1:0-2645 GCA_964249365.1 uncultured Caulobacteraceae bacterium
CGGTCGCCGCGGCGCTGGTGAAGGACGGCGTGCGCCAGTTCGCCGACGCCTTCGACAAACTGTTGGGCTCGGTGGCCAGCCACCGGGTGGAGATCCTGGGCGACCCCAAGCCCCGGCTGGAGATCGAGCCCGGCGAGGCGGAGGACGCCTACGCGGCGGAGCTGGCGCGCTGGCGCACGGAAGGGCTGATCCGCCGCCTGTGGGCCGGCGACAGGACGCTCTGGACGGGCGGCGACGAGGACCGCTGGCTCGGCTGGCTCGACATCGTGGAGCGCGAGCTGGAGGGCGTCGGCGAGCTCGAAGACTTCGCCGCGGGGGTGAAGGGCGAGGGGTACGGCGACGTGGTGCTGCTCGGCATGGGCGGCTCCAGTCTCGGGCCGGAGGTCCTGGCGCTCACCTTCGGGCCGCAGCACGGCTGGCCGCGCTTCCACATGCTGGACAGCACCGATCCCGCCCAGGTCGCAGCGGTGGAGCGGGCCGTGGACCTGTCCAGGACCCTGTTCATCGCCTCGTCCAAGTCCGGGGGCACGCTGGAGCCCAACATCTTCACCGACTACTTCCTCGACCGGGTGGGCGCGGTCATCGGCAAGGAGGCGGCGGCCAAGCGGTTCGTGGCCGTCACCGACCCAGGCTCATCGCTGGAGACGCGGGCGAAGGCGGACGGCTGGGCGCGCATCTTTCACGGCGACGCCACGATCGGCGGGCGATATTCCGTGCTGTCCAGGTTCGGGCTGGTCCCGGCGGCGGCGATGGGGATCGACGTCCGCCGCCTCCTGGAGACGACCCGAGCGATGCAGCGGGGCTGCGGGCCGGACACGCCGCCCTCCGCCAACCCCGGCGTCCAGCTCGGCGCCTTGCTCGGCGCGGCGGCCAGTCTCGGCCGCGACAAGGTCACGATCATCGCTTCGCCGGCGATTGCCGACCTCGGCGCCTGGCTGGAGCAGCTCCTGGCCGAGAGCACGGGCAAGGGCGGCTTGGGCCTGATCCCGGTCGCCGACGAGCCGCCGGGACCGCCCGAGGTCTACGGCTTCGACCGGGTCTTCGCCTATCTGGAGCTGGAAGGCGACGCCGACCCGGCCCAGCGGGTGGCGGTGGAGGCGCTGGCCGGCGCCGGCCATCCGGTCGCCCGCGTCCGGCTGAAGGACCGCTGGTCGATCGGGCAGGAGTTCTTCCGCTGGGAGATCGCCACGGCGGTGGCCGGCGCGGTCATCGGCCTCAACCCCTTCGACCAGCCGGACGTGGAGGGGAGCAAGACCAAGACCCGCGCGCTGACCGAGGCCTATGAGAAGTCCGGCAGCCTGCCCGTGCAGGCGCCGATCTTCGAGGGTGGGGGCGTCGCCCTCTTCGCCGATGCGCGCAACGCGTCCGAACTCGGCAGCCACGACAGCCTCCAGGCCTATCTGAAGGCGCACTTCGACCGGGTCGGGCCCGGCGACTACGTCGCCTTCCTGGCCTATCTGGAGCGGAGCGGGGCCGCCATCGAAGCGCTACAGCGGGCGAGGACCGCGGTCAGGGACCACACGCGGGCGGCCACCTGCGTGGGCTTCGGGCCCCGTTTCCAGCACTCCACCGGGCAGGCCTACAAGGGCGGCCCCAACAGCGGCGTCTTTCTCCAGGTGACCTCCGACCACACCCGCGACCTCGACGTGCCCGGTCACCGCTACAGCTTCGGCGTGGTGGAGGCCGCGCAGGCCGGCGGCGACCTGGAGGTGCTGGTGGAGCGCGGCCGCCGCGCCCTGCGCGTGCACCTCAGGGACCCGGACGCGGGCTTACCGGAACTGGTCGACGCCATCATCGCCGCCGTCGCTTGAGCCGCGCGGTCTAGGAGCCAGCCATGCAACTCGGGATCATCGGCCTTGGCCGCATGGGGGCCAACATCGCGCGCCGCCTCATGAAAGCCGGCCATGCCTGCGTCGTCTTCGACGCCAACCCCGAGACCGGCCAGGGCTTGGCCAAGGACGGCGCCCAGGCCGTGGCCTCCCTGGAGGCGATGGTGGACGCCCTCGCCAAGCCGCGTGCGGTCTGGGTCATGCTTCCGGCCGGCAAGGTGACGGAGGAGACGGTCGCCACGCTCGCAGGGCTGATGGAGGCGGACGACATCGTCATCGACGGCGGCAACAGCTTCTACAAGGATGACATCCGCCGGGCGAAGACACTTGCGGAGAAGGGACTGCACTATGTGGACTGCGGCACCTCCGGCGGCATCTGGGGGATCGACCGGGGCTATTGCATGATGATCGGCGGCTCGGACGCGGCGGTCGCGCGACTGGACCCCATCTTCGCCGCGCTCGCGCCCGGGCTCGGCCAGGTCGAGCGCACGCCGGGGCGCGAGGGCGAACCCTCGCAGGCCGAGCGGGGCTACATCCACGCCGGCCCCCCCGGCGCCGGCCATTTCGTCAAGATGGTCCACAACGGCATCGAATACGGGCTGATGCAGGCCTATGCGGAAGGCTTCGACATCCTCCAGACCAAGTCGTCCAAGGAACTGCCGGAGGACGAGCGCTTCGAGCTGAACGTCTCCGACATCGCGGAGGTGTGGCGGCGGGGCAGCGTGGTCTCCTCCTGGCTCCTCGACCTCGGCGCCATCGCGCTCGCCCAGGACCCCAAGCTCGCCAACTTCTCCGGCTACGTCCAGGACTCCGGCG
>CAXUCS010000379.1:2655-2998 GCA_964249365.1 uncultured Caulobacteraceae bacterium
CGGTCGAGGAGCTGACGGTCAACGCCCACGGCGTCCAGGACTCCGGCGAGGGGCGCTGGACCGTGCAGGCCGCGATCGAGGAGGCCGTGCCCGCCGACGTCCTGACCGCGGCGCTCTACACCCGCTTCCGCTCCCGCCAGGAGCACACCTTCGCCGAGCGGATGCTGTCGGCCATGCGCTTCGGCTTCGGCGGCCACGTGGAGGGCCACGGCCCGGTCGACCCGCAGCAGGTCAAGGCGCGCGTGGCCGACAAGGCGGCGCAGTAGGGCGGCCTGCGGCCGTCGCGCCCGGTGGCGTCCGACCCTCCTGCCGTCCGGGTCTGGCCCGATCCGGCCGCGCTCGC
>CAXUCS010000380.1:0-2995 GCA_964249365.1 uncultured Caulobacteraceae bacterium
CTGAGCGGGGCGGGCAAGAGGCGTTCTCCGACGTCGATAACAGGTTGACGCTTCGACCCTAGCCCCGCAGCCTGTGGCGATGCCGCCATCTACCCCTCTGATCCCGCCATCCTGCGCGCCGAACGCGCCGCGCCGGGTCGAAATCCTGGCCTTCCCCGCCGTTCAACTGCTCGACGTCGCCGGCCCATTGCAGGTCTTCGGCACGGCTTGCGACCTCGCCGCCCGCGGCGCCCCGGCCGGCCGTCAGCCTTCCGCCTCGGTTCACCGTCGACGAGTACGTGATGGGCAGCCCGCGGGCCAAGGTCACGGTGACGGAGTACGCCTCCGTCGCCTGCCCCCACTGCGCCAAGTTCGACGCCGAGGTGTTCCCGGCGGTGAAAGCCAGGTACATCGACACCGGCAAGGTCCGCTTCGCCCTTCGCGAGATGCTGGTCGGCGACCAGGGCATGTACCAGGTCGCCGCCGCGGGCTTCCTCCTGGCCCGCTGCACCGGCCAAGCTCACTATTTCGACGTGGTGGAGGCCATGTACCGGGCCCAGCCGCAGATCTTCGACACCGGCGACCTCAAGGGCGTGCTGACCCGCATCGCCAGGGACAATGGCCTGTCCGAGCCGCAGATGGAGGCCTGCGTCAGCGACCAGGCCGCTCTGGACGCCCTGACCGCCCGCCAGAAGCTGGCGCAGGCCGACCACGTGACGGGCACGCCGACCTTCATGGTCGACGGCAAGATCCTGGACGAACACGGCCGCGACCCGGACCTCGCCCTGTTCGACGCCGCCCTGCAGCCGCTCCTCGCCCACCCCGGTCACAGGGCGCGGCGGGCGCACGCATGAGCGACCTGGCGATCTTCTACGAACACCCGCAGTGGTTCGCCCCGCTGTTCGCAGCGCTCGACCGCCGGGGGGTGAGCTACAGCGCCCACACGCTGCAGGACCACCTGTTCGACCCCGCCGACCGCGGCCTGCCGGCGCCGGTGGTGTTCAACCGGCTGGCGATGAGCGCCTACCTGCGCCAGGGCGAGCACGCGACCTTCTACACCCTCTCGCTGATGGCGCATTTCGAGCACTGCGGCGCCCGGGTGGTGAACGGCTCCGCCGCGCTGGCGCTCGACACCTCCAAGGCGCGCCAGCTGTCGCTGTTCCGCGCGCTCGGCCTCGGCGTCCCCGCGACCCGGGTGGTGCACCGCTTCGCCGACGTGGCGCGCGCCGCCGCCGACCTGCGCTTCCCCGTCATGGTCAAGGGCGACATCGGCGGCTCCGGCGCCGGCATGGCTCGCTACGACAGCCTGGAGGAACTGCGCGCCTACGCCGACGAGAAGGGCACGCCGGTCGGCATCAACGGCGTGACGCTCGTGCAGGAGTATGTGCCGGCGGAGGGCGGGCGGGTGTACCGCTGCGAGACGCTGGGCGGCCGCTTCCTCTATGCGCTGGCGCTGGACGGGGCGGGCTCGACCTTCGACCTCTGCCCGGCGGACGTCTGCCAGGCCGACCGGCAGGCGGCCGGCACGCCCGCCATCACCATCAGCCACGTCGACCCGCCGGCCGGGATCGTCGCGGGCGTGGAGGCGGCGGCGCAGGCCGCGCACCTGGACGTCGGCGGGGTCGAGTACATGATCGACGAGCGCGACGGCGTCGCCCGCTTCTACGACCTGAACGCGCTCTCCAACTTCGTCGCCAACCCGCTGGAGGTCTTGGGCTACGACCCGCACGAGCGGCTGGTGGACTGGCTGGAGCTCCAGGTCGCGGCGGCGCGCAGGGAGGCGGCGTGAGGTACGGCTTCTGGGCCCCCGTCTTCGGGGGATGGCTCCGCAACGTCGCGGACGAGGGCATGGGCCCGGCCAGCTGGGACTATACGCGCCGCCTGTGCCGCCGGGCGGAGGAGATCGGCTACGACCTGACGCTGGTCGCGGAGCTGAACCTGAACGACATCAAGGGGACCGACCAGCCGGCGCTGGACGCCTGGTCCACCGCCGCCGCGCTGGCGGCGGTGACCGAGCGGCTGGAGCTGATGGTGGCGGTGCGCCCGAACTTCCACCACCCGGCCCTGTTCGCCAAGGCGGCGGCCAACATCGACGCCATCGCGGGCGGGCGGCTGGCGCTGAACGTGGTCTCGTCCTGGTGGGCCGACGAGGCGACCCAGTACGGCCTGCACTTCGACCAGCACGACGACCGCTACGGCCGCACCTCCGAATGGCTGCAGGTGGTCGACGGGCTGTGGACCCGGACCCCCTTCAGCCATGACGGCGCGCGCTACCAGCTGAAGGATGCGATCTGCGAACCCAAGCCGGTGAAGCGGCCCCGCCCGGTGATCTACGCCGGGGGCGAGTCGGAAGCCGCCAAGTCCATGATCGCCGCCCAGTGCGACGCCTATGTGATGCACGGCGACGCGCCGGCGGTGATCGGCGAGAAGATCGCCGACATGGCCGCGCGCCGCGAACGGCTCGGCCTTCCACCCATGATCTACGGCATGGCCGCCTATGCTGTGGTGCGCGACACGGCGGAAGAGGCGCAGGCCGAGGTGGAGCGGATCACCACGCTGGACCCCGCCGCGCCCGGCTTCGCCAATTTCAACCAGTGGCTCTCCGGCACGGAGCTGGAGCGCGAGCTGAAGGTGAAGGAATACAGCGTCTCCAACCGCGGCCTGCGCCCGGGCCTGGTCGGCACGGCGCAGACGGTGCGCGCCCGCGTCGCCGAGTTCGAGGACGCCGGCCTCGACCTCCTCCTCCTCCAGATGAGCCCCCAGCTGGAGGAGATGGAACGCTTCTCCCGCGCGGTGATCCGGCCGTCACAAGTCTGACGCGAAGCTGGACTTAGGTCCTTGCCGGACGGGGTGACACGGAGCTCGCCATGAGACGGAGCGTAACGATCGCCGCGCTGGCCTTGGCGGTCGCGGCCGGAGCCTCGGCCCGCGCGCAGGACAGCCTGGGCGACTCGGTGGCGGCGTCCAAGGCCACGGTCGGGCTCGGCGCGGACCTGGCCGCTTCGGGCGTGCGTAC
>CAXUCS010000381.1:0-2981 GCA_964249365.1 uncultured Caulobacteraceae bacterium
GTAGACCAGGGCCGCCCCCCGCTCCAGCGCCGAGTCCATCCGCTCCGCGGCGTCGGGCTCCAAGCGCCCGCGGGCGTCGGCGAGCAGGATGTGCGTCGCCTGGGTCTCCCCAAGGGCCAACCGGACGGCCGGCGCCCAGCCGTCGTCCGCTAAGACGCCGCGAGGAGATCGCGGGTCCTGGAAGCGGCCTCGCCAGAGCGACAGGGCATGTTCGAAGTCCAGGCGAAGCTCGCCGCCGGGGTGCGACACCACGACCTGCCCGGGCGCGCGTCGCTGGCGGGCGAGGCCCGCCAGGACCGCTTCGAGCTCCGCGGGCCCCACGTCGGTCGCATCAAGGATGGCGACGAGGTTCGGCAGCGGCGCGCTCGGTACGGTGGCGACGTGGAGCGGCGCATAGCAGGCGTCGAAGTAGTCGCCATAGAGATCGAGGTCGAAGCTGTAGGCTTCGCTGACGTCCGGCAGCCGTCCCTCGATGCGGGCCAGGAGTGCGCGTACGCCGGCCAGTTCGTGGCGGAGCGCCACGGCGGCGTCCAGCGGCGGTCCGTCCAGGGCCGGCAGGTCCAGGATATCCACCACGATCCCCGAGCGGGCCTCCCGCAGCTCCGCCTGCACGGGGCCAGACCCTCGCGGCTCCCGGGGCCGCAGCATGGTGAAGCCGAACACCCCACCGCCGCCGAACCGCGCCTGAAGTTCCGGCCGGTAGCGGTCAGGGGCCGTGGCCGTGCGGAAGACGCCGTCGATCCACAGCTCCAGACGGAGCCGGCGGTCCGGATCGACGTGGTCCAACGCCCAGCCGCGGATTTCGTGCGGCGTGATGAGTTCGATGCGGCCTTCGATCCGGCTCGCGGCCTCCGCCTCGATCCGGATCGCCAGCGCGGACAGGAGGGCGGGGTTCAGAGCGCGTGCAGCGTCGTCCAGCACGGTCGCTGCGAAGACCTCGTCGGAGAACAGGGCGAGGTAGAGCTCGGCCCAGCTGGCCGAAGTCCGTACCGGCTCCAGGCTCCCGGCCGACAGGGGAGCGAAGCCTGCCGCCCAGTCCCGGATCTCCGGGTCGGGTGGGAGGCGGAACACGGCCCGGGCGGTGGAGCCCTCCACCACGTCCCTGCGAGCGCCTTCATTGAACTCCGCCGAGCAGAAGAAGTCCGGAAGGAGGCCTGAGCGGGGCTGGACGAGCTTGTCCTCGATGACCGCCTCGGACTCCGGGTCGCGGCCCAGCGCCAGCCTGTAGCAGTTCACGATGTCCTGACGGGTGGGCGTGTCGATCACTTAGGGTGGGCTCCAGGCGTTGGCGCCGGTAGCACAACGGACAGCCGGGCTGAACGCCGCCGCGCCGCGACATGTGCGGCTCGCTCAGAGGGGAGGGTCAGCCTGTCGCGCCATCCAAATGTAGCCTGGTGCAGGCTGAAGCGAAAAAGGGGGAGTGCGCCCGCCCCGGACCCGGACAGGCGGAAGGCAGGCGCCGCGCGACCCGTGACGCGCCGGTGCGGCTAGATCTGGCGCGCCTCGGTGACCATCGCGCCGCCCCGATGGCGCGCGTCGAGCCGGGCGATGGCGTAGTGGGCCGACAGGAAGGCGCCCTGCTGCCAGGCGCCGACGTGGCTCAGATGCTCCCCGCAGAAGTAGAAGGGCCCATCCGCCTGGCTCAGGAGGGCGTAGGCGGCCGGATCCTCCTCCGACAGCGGGCACTCGATGCCGAGGCTGTAGGGCACGTTCTTCCAGGTCACGGTGAAGGGATTGGAGACGAGGCTCGACCGGCCGGGGTGAAGCCGCTCCACCGTGCCTCGGGCGTAGGCGGCGCGCTCGGCGAGCGGCAGGGCGCCGAAGCGATCGGCCTGCTCGCCAAAGGCGTAACCGGCCACCAGCACCCCCTCCTTTGCATGGTAGTTTCCGCTCGGGTACCAGGTGATGAAGGTGTCGCGGTCGGTGAAGGACAGGCCGCCGTAGATGTGGGACTCCTTCTCCCAGAAGCGCGGGCTCTGGAAGGCGATCTTGATCGCGTTCTTGTACGACGCCCGGTTGATCGCCGCCTGCCGGTCCGGCGAGAAATCGCCCGGGATCGACCGCAGCACCGAGAGCGGGATGTTGACCACACAGTAGTCGGCCTCCACCGCCTGGGTCTGGCCGGCGGCGTCGCGGTACTCCACCCGTACGCCGGGGCCAGAGCGGGCGATGCGGGTGACCACGCAGCCCTTCTTCACCACCGGGCCCAGTGCGCGCTCGAAGGCGAGGGGGATCTGGTCCATGCCGCCGACGGGCTGCAGCATGGTCGCCTGCATGTCGATGAATTCGTGGAAGGTCGAGCCGACCCCTACGATCGGGTGCATCAGGGTGGAGACGGGGAGGGACTGACGGGGCGCCGCAGCTTGCGGTCCGGCGCCCGGCGGACGGGTCCAGCCGTCGGCGCTGTTGGCGCCGGAGCTGTAGTCGTTCCCCTGCTTGTAGCTGATGGGCGCATCCGGCGTGTCCTGCGGATGGCGGGGCGCCGTCAGCTTGCCCCCGCGCGACAGCGCGCCCCAGGAGGCCAGCGTCGCCACCATGCGGTCGCGGTCCTCCACCGTCATCTCCTTGTCCAACCCGCCGTTGCGGATCGCCTTGGTCAGGAGTTCGGCGGCGTGGCCGCGGGTGTCGTAGGTGGCCTGGCGCATCTGGATCGGTGCGCCGCCGTTCATGGCGTCCGCCTGCAGGAGCGCGCTCTCGCAGTGGTTCACCAGCGTTTCCATCGGCACGCCGAGTTCGCGGGCGTAGCCGAGCGTGGCCTGGTGGTGTGTTGGGATGCGCGCCGGACCGGCGTTGAAGTAGAGGCCCTCGTCGAAGCTGCAGACCTGGCGGGTGCCGTCGGTCATTTCCAGCCGCGTGTCGCGCCGTATCGTGTGGTTGCGTCCGCCGACCCGCTCGCGCGCCTCCAGGAGGGTGCAGTTATAACCCGCCCTGCCGAGCTCGTAGGCCGCCGCCAGTCCGCCAACCCCTCCACCCAGCACCAC
>CAXUCS010000382.1:0-2977 GCA_964249365.1 uncultured Caulobacteraceae bacterium
GACCCGAGCGCCAGCAGGCCCGTGGCCAGGCTCGGCGCCGCGGCGGCCGACAGGGAGACCACCATGGCGTTCAGCCCTATGCCGCGGCCGAGCGAGGCCTGCGGATAGGTGTGGCGGACCAGCGCCCCGTTGACGCTCATCACCCCGGCCCCGCCCAGGCCTTGGACCACGCGCGCGGCCACCAGGGCGGGCAGGCTCGGCGACAGGGCGCAGGCCAGCGAGCCGAGCGTGAACACCACCATGCCGGCGAGGTACACGCGCTCGTAGCCGAGGCGCTCGCCCGCCGCCGCGCAGGGCAGGAGGGCGGCCGCCACGGCCAGCTGGTAGCCGTTGATGATCCACACCGCGGTCGCCGGCGTGGCGTGCAGCTGCGCGGTGATGCTGGGCAGCGCGACGTTGGCGATCGAGCTGTCGAGCACCGCCACGGCTATGCCGATGAAGATGGCCAGCATGGCCCAGTAGCGCCGGGGCGCGGACAGGCCGTCCTCCGCCACCGCCTCCAACACCCGCGTCATCGCGCCCCGGCTTGGCCCCAGGCCCGTCCGCTCAGATGCCGTACTCCACCTGGCGGGCGTTGGAGCGCATCAGGTTGCGGTAGCGGGCGAGCGCCCAGAGGGGGAAGAACTTACGGTAGCCGTGGTAGCGGAGGTAGAAGACGCGCGGGAAGCCGCCGCCGGTGAAGACCTCCTCCGGCCACAGCCCATCCTCCCCCTGCGTCGACTGCAGCCACTTCACCCCGCGCGCGACGGCGGGGTGGTCGGCCTCTCCGGCCGACATGAGCGCGAGGAGCGCCCAGGCCGTCTGGGAGGAGGTGGGAGCCGCCGGCTCGTAGCCGGCGTAGTCGAGCTTGTAGCTGTCGCAGCTCTCGCCCCAGCCGCCGTCCGGCGCCTGTATCTTCAGGAGCCAGTCGACCGCGCGCTGCATCAGCGGGTCCTCGGGCCCCACGCCCGCCCGATTCAGCGCCACCAGCGCCGACCAGGTGCCGTAGATGTAGTTGACGCCCCAGCGGCCCCAGAAGCTGCCGTCCTCCTCCTGCTCGGCGCGCAGGTAGTCGATCGCGGCCTTCATGCGCGGGCTGTCCGGCCGCTCGCCGAGCTGGGCCAGCATGCCCACGCACCGGGCCGCCACGTCCACCGTGGGCGGATCGAGCAGGGCGCCGTGGTCGGCGAAGGGGATGTTGTTCAGGTAGAAGTGGGTGTTGTCGGCGTCGAAGGCCGCGAAGCCCCCGCCCTGGCTCTGCAGGCCCGCCACCCACTCCTCGCCGCGCGCGATGGCCTCGTCGTTGCCCTCCACGCCCAGGCGACGGCGCGCCCGGTCCATGGCCAGCACGACCACGGCGGTGTCGTCCAGGTCGGGGTAGTGGGCGTTGTTGTACTGGAAGGCCCAGCCGCCGGGCCGCACGTCGGGCTTGCCCTCCGCCCAGTCGCCTTTCACGTCGAGCACCTGGCGCTGGCGCAGCCAGTCGAGCGCCGGCTTCACCGCCCGCTCCGCCTCCCGCGACCCCGCCTCCATCAGCGCGTGGGCGGCGAGCGCGGTATCCCACACCGGGCTGACGCAGGGCTGGCAATAGGCCTCCTCGTCGCGCACGACCAGCAGGTTCTCCACCGACGCGCGGGCGAGCGCCCGGTGCGGATGATCGGGCGGGTAGCCGAGCGCGTCGAACATCATCACGCTGTTGGCCATGGCGGGGTAGATGGCCCCCAGGCCGTCCTCGCCGTTCAGCCGCTCCACCACCCAGTCGATGCAGCGCTGGATCGCCCGCGCCCTAAGCCGCTTCGGCCAGAACGGGTCGCTGGCCTTCAGGAGGGCGTCGAGCGCGTTGAAGGCGGCCGTCCACATCGCCCGGGTGTCGGCGGCGTTGAAGCGGCGCTTGGACTTGGCGGCCGGCTTAAACAGCTCGCGCACCTCGACCCCGCGCGGGTTCCTGGCGCGGGGCCGCAGGTTCATCAGGACCAGGAGCGGCACGATGACGGTGCGCGACCAGTAGCTCATGCGCGCCAGCGTGATGGGGAACCAGCGGGGCGCCAGGATCAGCTCCGCCGGCATGTTGGGGATCTCGAACCAGGACACCTGGCCGTAGAGCGCGAGCTGAATGCGGGTGAAGACGTTGGTCGCCGCCATGCCGCCGCGGTCCAGGATCTCCCGGCGCGCGCGCGCCATGTGCGGGGCGTCCGGATCGTCCCCGATCATCTTCAGGGCGTAATAGGCCTTCACCGTCGCGGAGATATCGAGCGGGCCGCCGTGGTGCAGGGGCCAGCCGCCGTGGTCGCCCTGCTGGCGGCGGATGTAGACGGCGATCCGGCGTTCCAGCTCCAGGTCGTCGGGCTCGCCGAGGTAGTGGCGCAGCAGCACGTATTCCGACGGGATGGTGACGTCGGCTTCCAGCTCGAAGACGAAGTGGCCGTCCGGCTTCTGCACGCGCAGGAGGGCGTCCGCCGCCTTCCTGACGCTGCCGTCCAGGTCTTGGACCGCGACCTCGCCGATCAGGCGGGCCTCGTCCAGGGTGGAATCGAACATATCGCCTGTTCCCCGAAGGGTTTACCTACACACCACAACGCCCCAACGCCAAGCCTGCGGCGTTGCTCCCGGAACGCAGTGCGCCCTCAATCGTGGCCGGCAGCCCCGTGGCGGTCCAGTCGCCGGCCAGCACGACGTTCGCCCATCCCGTGCGGGCCGGGGGGCGGCGGCGGTCCTGCTCGGGGGTGGCGGCGAAGGTGGCGCGCTTCTCCTTCACCACCTGCCAGGGCGGCGGCTCGGGCGCGAGCCCGTGCACGGCGGCCACGTCCTTCCAGAGGAGCGCCGCCAGCGCGCGCCGGTCCATCTCCACCAGCCGGTCCGCGCCGCTGACGGTGACGGAGATGCGATCGCTGAAGGCGAAGATCCACTCCACCGTCCCGCCGATCACCCCGATGAGCGGTTCGGCGGCCGCGGGCGGGACGATGCGGAAATGGGCGTTGACGATGGCGCGGTGTTCGGT
>CAXUCS010000383.1:0-2968 GCA_964249365.1 uncultured Caulobacteraceae bacterium
ATCCCGAACCGGCGCCCGATCTCAAGGATCGTGCCCGCTATCGTCGGGTGGAGGTGGAAGTGCTTGTGGGTGTTGACGTGATCGAGCGGCAGGCCGGTGGCGCGGTAGGCCTCGAACTGGGCCGTGACCTCCGCGCGCAGCTGGCGGCGCGCGGCGGGCCGGAAGAAGATGTCCACCGCGCAGGCGACCATGTCGCGCCGGAACCGACCGTCCGGGCCGGTCAGCTCAGGGAGCTCCGCGGCGGGCAGCACGGGGCTGCCCTCCACCAGCACGAGGTGGAGCCCCACGCGGAGCGACGGGAGGCGGCGGGCGCGGGCGACCGCGTCGGTGCAGGCCAGGCCGCCGACCATCAGGCTGGCGGCGGTGAGCACGCCGCTCGCGTGAGCCGCCTCCACCGCGGCGTTGACCTCGACGGCGGCGCCGAAGTCGTCGGCGGTGATGACCAGCCCCTTTGCAGGGGGCGAGGTCACGCGTTGACGGTCTCGCCAGCGCCCTTGCGTTCCTTCAGGAACTCGCGGAACTCCACGCCCTCGCGCAGGCGGCGCTTCATCATGTCGGGGCTGGTCAGCATCTCGCCGACGATGGAGGCGATCTTCTTCGGCCGGAAATAGAAGGCCTTGTAGAAGGTTTCCACGTTCTCGAAGATGCGCTGGTGGCTGAGGCCCGGGTAGTGCAGCGGCGCGATCTGCACGCCGTTGTCGTCCACGAGCTCGGCGTGTTCGGCGTCCAGCCAGCCGTTCTCGATGGCCTGCCGGTAGAGGAAGGTGCCGGGATAGGGTGCGGCCAGCGAGACCTGGATGGTGTGTGGATTGATCTTCCGGGCCCAGTCGATCGTCTCCCGGATCGTCTCCTCCGACTCGCCCGGCAGGCCCATGATGAAGGTGCCGTGGATGGCGATGCCGAGCTCGTGGCAGTCCTTGGTGAACTTCTCCGCGACCTCGATCCGCATACCCTTCTTGATGTTGTGAAGGATCTGCTGGTTGCCGCTCTCATAGCCGACCAGGAGCAGGCGCAGCCCGTTGGCCTTGAACACCTCCAGCGACGCCCTCGGCACATTGGCCTTGGCGTTGCAGGACCAGGTCACGCCGAGCCGGCCCAGCCCCTTCGCGATCGCCTCGGCCCGGGGCAGGTCGTCGGTGAAGGTGTCGTCGTCGAAGAAGAACTCCTTCACCTGGGGGAAGTCCTTCTTCGACCAGGCGATCTCCTCGATCACGTTCTCCACCGAGCGGGTGCGGTAGACGTGGCCGCCGACCGTCTGGGGCCATAGGCAGAAGGTGCAGCGGCTCTTGCAGCCCCGCCCGGTGTAGATCGAGATGTAGGGGTGCTTCAGGTAACCGATGAAGTAGTTCTCGATCTTGAGGTCGCGCTGGTAGACCGGCGTGACCCAGGGCAGTGCGTCCATGTCGTGCAGGATCGGTCGGTCGTCGTTGTGGACGATGACGCCTTCGGCGTTGCGGTAGCTCAGGCCCTGGACGTCGCGGAAGGCCCGGCCGTCGGCGACCTCCTTGATGGTGAAGTCGAACTCGTTTCGGGCGACGAAGTCGATGACCTCGCCCTCGCGCAGGCTGCCCTCCGCATCGACCGCCACCTTGGCCCCGATCATGCCGACCTTGAGCTGGGGGTTCTCAGCCTTCAGCGCCTCCGCGACCTTCACGTCCGACTTGAACGACGGAACGGAGGTATGGAGCACGACCATGTCGTGGCGCTTCGCCTCGGGAAGCACCTCGGCGAGGGTGGTCTTATGCGGCGGGGCGTCGATCAGCCTGCTCTGGTCGACCAAGGCGGCCGGCTGGGCCAGCCATGTCGGGAACCAGAAGGACTTGATCTCGCGCTTGGCTTGGTATCGTGAGCCCGCCCCGCCGTCGAAACCGTCGAAGGAGGGCGCCTGCAGGAACAGGGTGCGGAGCGACATGGGAGAACTCCCGATCAGGCTCAATGGGGGCGGGGCTGAGAGCGCCCGCCCGGTCCACGGTGTAACGGCGCCCTCGCCAGCTGACTGTCCTGCCGAAGAAGGCGCTCAGGAAGACGGCGAACGAGAGCAGGTCACGGACCGGCAGGAGCCACAGGTTGCGCGCCTGCGTCCCGGTCGCCCGATCCACGCACCGCACAACATAGAGCCGCGAGGCGAACACCGCCAGGAGCGCGCCGACCGCAGGCGGATTGCAGCGGCAGGCGAGGCATCCGAGCAACGCCCAGGCGAGCGGATAGGTGAAGCCCTGGCCGAGGAAGCCTGCGCTGTCGATCATGCGGATGGTGCGCGCCCAGCGCGCCTCGTGACGCCAGAGCTGGCTCAGGCTCCCCTCGTCGCAGCCGTGCGTGACCGGAGTGGCGGCCACCTCCCCGGCGTAACCCGCCAGCCGTATGGCCCGGCCGAGGTCGTAGTCGTCCGCGAGCTGGTCGTTCAGGATGGCGAAGCCGCCGATCGCCTCCAGCACCTGGCGCTTGAAGGCGATCGTGGCCCCGAAGCACGGCTCGGCCATGTCGAGCCGCAGCCCCATCACGACGTTGGGCAGGAACTGGTAGTTGATGCCCATGGCGGAGAGCTCCGACCAGGCCCCCCGGCACGCCTCGCCGGTGTAGAGGCAGGTCACGAAGCCGACGCCGGGCCGGTGCAGCCGCTCCACCACATGGTCCAGGTAGTCGCGCCCCACCCGGATGTCGCTGTCGCTCATCACCACGATCTCCGACGAGATCGCCCGGGCCATGTTCAGGAGGTTGGAAACCTTGCGGTTCTCGCCGTGGATGCGGCCGTCCACGATGAGGCTGATGTCCTCTTTGGGGAAGGTGCGCTGCAGCTCGCGCACCACCTCCACCGCGCCGTCGGCGGCGTCGTGGACGCCGAAGACGATCTGCACCGGGCCGGCGTAGTCCTGCCGGCAGAAGCTCTCCAGGTTCTCGCGCAGGCCCTGTTCGGCAATCCGCAGGCGCTGCTGCTGGATGAGCCCACGAACTATCTGGATCTCGAGTC
>CAXUCS010000384.1:0-2966 GCA_964249365.1 uncultured Caulobacteraceae bacterium
GCGCCGCGATCCAGACCCGGCCGGCCCGACCCAGCAGGCTACGGGCCAGGAGCACCGCCAGGGCGGCCAGCCCGCAGAGCCAGGCCAGCGCCGTGGCCAGGAGGTAGCTCGGCGCACGGCCGCGCGCGACCTCGATGTCGAAGGCTTCCACCAGGCGCGCCAGCGGGATGCGCTGGGCGGTGTGCGGGTCCCAGAGGTAGGCCAGCCAGCGCCCGTCGCGCTCGGCTTGGAACACCCGCGCCGCCCAGTCGATCACGTCGGCGACGGGCGCATAGAGGTAGGCGCCGAGCGCGGAACGGGCGAGCACCACCGCCCCCGCCAGCGCCAGGAGCGCCGCGAGGACGGCTTCGAGCGGGTGGAGCTTCATAGGCGGCGGCGGTCCGCCGGCGGGCGCCGGCGCCTCGCGCGGGGACCCGGCCAGCGTCTGCAGGCCGCCCTTCAGCTCCGTCATGGCGTCCTCCTCCTGGCGCCGGAGCTTAGGGGAGGGTCGGCGGGGGCGCCAGCGGGCGGGATTATCGCTTGCATGGCCGCCCGGCTCGCGCTCTTGCCGCACGGCCATGCTCGAGAAGACTTTCGATCCCCGCACCGTGGAGCCGCGCCTCTATGCGCGCTGGGAAGCCTCCGGCGCCTTCAAGCCGGAGCGGGCCCTGGCGAGGAACCCGGCGGCTCCGCCCTTCAGCATGGTGATCCCGCCGCCCAACGTCACGGGCTCGCTCCACGTCGGCCATGCGCTGAACAACACGCTGCAGGACGCGCTCGCCCGCTACCACCGCATGAAGGGAGACGCGGTCCTGTGGGTGCCCGGGACCGACCACGCCGGCATCGCCACTCAGATGGTGGTGGAAAGGAACCTTGCCGCCGAGGGCAACATCGGCCGCCGCGACATGGGCCGCGACGCCTTCGTGGAGAAGGTCTGGGCCTGGAAGGCGCAGTCGGGCGGGACCATCACCCAGCAGCTCCGACGCTTGGGCGCCTCCTGCGACTGGAGCCGCGAGCGCTTCACCCTGGACGAGGGGCTGTCGGCCGCCGTGCGCAAGGTGTTCGTCGATCTCTATCACAAGGAGCTGATCTACCGCGACAAACGGCTGGTGAACTGGGACCCGCACTTCCAGACGGCGATCTCGGACCTGGAGGTCGAGACCCGCGAAGAAGCCGGCAAGATGTGGCACTTCGCCTATCCGCTGGAAGACGGGTCGGGCGAGATCGTGATCGCCACCACGCGGCCCGAGACCATGCTCGGCGACGGCGCGGTGGCGGTCCACCCGGACGATGAGCGCTATCGGGCGCTGGTGGGCAGGATGGTGCGCCTGCCCATCGCCGACCGGCTGATCCCGATCATCGCCGACGACTACCCGGACCCTGAGAAGGGCTCGGGCGCGGTGAAGATCACCGGGGCGCACGACTTCAACGACTTCGAGGTCGCCAAGCGCCACGGGCTCAGCCTCATCTCCATCATGGACGAGCGCGGGCGGATGAGCGGGCCGATCCCCGAGCGCTACCAGGGCCTCGACCGCGAGGCGGCTCGGCGCATTGTGGTGAAGGAGATCGAGGACCTCGGCCTCCTTCGAGAGATCGAGGAGAAGCCGATCGCGCGCCCCTACGGCGACCGCTCGGGCGTGGTGATCGAGCCCAGGCTGACCAACCAGTGGTACGTGGACGCCAAGGCGCTGGCGGGGCCCGCCATCGCGGCGGTGGAGGACGGCCGCACCGTCTTCGAGCCGAAGAACTGGGAGAAGACCTACTTCGAATGGATGCGCAACATCGAGCCCTGGTGCATCTCGCGCCAGCTCTGGTGGGGGCACCGGATACCGGCTTGGTATGTTCACGACTGGGTTGATGAAGACTTCAAGCCTAAGCTACGAGACATCATTGTCGTCGAGACGCCCGAAGAGGCAGAAGCTGAAATCCTGCGACGCTACGGATCAGATATCGTGCGGGCGGAAAGTCTAGGTGACGCCCAGAGCAAAGTCCTAGAACTCGGTTTTACGCCCTCCAACGGTCCGCCGAGCGTCTATCGAGACACTGACGTCCTGGACACTTGGTTCTCCTCTGCCCTCTGGCCCTTCTCCACTCTCGGCTGGCCGGCCGACACGGATGACCTCAAGCGCTTCTACCCCACCAGCACGCTCGTCACCGGCTTCGACATCATCTTCTTCTGGGTCGCGCGGATGATGATGATAGGGCTCCAGTTCGAGGGTGAGGTCCCGTTCCGCCGCGTGGTGATCAACGGGCTGGTGCGCGACGAGCGCGGGCAGAAGATGTCCAAGTCCAAGGGCAACGTCATCGACCCTCTGGAGGTCATCGACGAGCTCGGGGCCGACGCGCTGCGCTTCACCATGGCGATCGTCTCGGGCACGCGCGACATCAAGCTGTCGAGGAGCCGGATCGAGGGCTACCGCAACTTCGGCACGAAGCTCTGGAACGCCGCGCGCTTCTGCCAGATGAACGAGTGCGTGGCCGACCCCGCCTTCGATCCGGCGACCGTCTGCACCACCGTCAACCGCTGGATTCGCTCCCAGACGGTGCGCACCGCCCAGGCGGTGACCAAAGCGTTCGAGCGGGCGGACTTCGCCGAAGCCGCGGAGACGCTCTACCGCTTTGTCTGGAACGTCTTCTGCGACTGGTACCTGGAGCTGGCCAAGCCGGTCCTGAACGGTGGCGACGAGCGCGCCAAGACCGAGACCCGCGCCAACGCCGCCTGGGTCCTCGACCAGGCGCTGAAGCTTCTTCACCCCATCTCGCCCTTCATCACCGAGGAGCTGTGGGCCGAGACCGCAGAATTCGGCCCGGAGCGCCAGACGCTCCTGATCGAGGCGCCCTGGCCCGACCTGCCGCCGGTCTGGGTCGACGAGGCAGCCGAGGCGGAGATCGACTGGATCATCGCCCTGGTCAGCGAGGTGCGCTCCGTCCGCACCGAGATGAACGTGCCGGCGGCGAGCCTGATGCCGCTGCTCATCGTCGGCGCG
>CAXUCS010000385.1:0-1867 GCA_964249365.1 uncultured Caulobacteraceae bacterium
CCGCCACGGCCGCCATGACCTGGCGCTTGCTGTCCGCGCCGACCCTGAGCGCGACCGCGCCCGGTTCCAGCCACCGGCCGATGATCATATCCCGTACTGACATCCTAGAGCGCCCCGGCGCCGCCACGCCGATCATAGGCCGGCGTAGCCGCGTCCAACCATCACATACGCGCGTCTGAGTGCGGTCAGGCGGCCGCAGCGGCCACGGGCGTGCGCTCCGGATCGATCCAGCCGATGTTGCCGTCGCCGCGGCGATAGACGACGGACAGCCCTCCGTGGGCGAGGTTCCTGAACACCACCACCGGCAGGCCGGACAGGTCCAGCTCCATCACCGCCATGGAGACCGTCTGGGTCTTCAGCGGCGCCTGCGCCTCCGCAATGATCATGGCGGCCGGCGCGCCGTCCCCCGCCGAGCCGTCCGAACCCCAGTCCTCCCCGTCCTCGCCGTCGTCCTCCGACGAGCGCAGCACCACCAGCGAGGCCATCTCCGGATCCCCCTTGGTGGAGGCGTGGGTGCTGTGGTGGTTCACCAGCCGCCGCTTGTAGCGGCGGATGCGCGTCTCGAGCTTGGTAAGGGCGGCGTCGAAGGCGGCGTGGGCGTCGCCGCCCTGGCCGCGCACCACCAGCTGCTGGCCGGTGGAGAGCAGCACCATGACGTCCACGCAGAAGCCGTGCCCGTCGCGGCTGACGGTGACCTCCGCACTGCCGCCCCGCTCGAAATACTTGCCGATGCCGCCGACCAGCTCCTCGGTGATGCGGCTTCGCAACGCCTCGCCGACCGCCATATGCCGGCCGGAGATGGCGACGTTCATGAGGGATGGGGCGGGGCTGGAGGCCATGGCGACAATGCTCCGTAGGCTGAGGCTCTCGCGGGGTGGCCGCAGCTCCCCGGCGTGAAGGCTAACGCCTCATGGAACGTCCAAGTTCAGGCGCCATCATGGCCGGGCGTTCGCGTCTCGACGACCGCTCAGCCCGTCGCCGCCAGCCGCCGCCGCTCGACCGACGAGGGAATGCGCATGGCTTCCCGGTACTTCGCGACGGTGCGGCGCGCGATCTCCACGCCCGTCTCCTTGAGGATGTCGACGATGCGGTCGTCCGACAGGACGCCGTCGCGCGCGCCCTCCTCGCCGTCGATGAGCTGGCGGATGCGGTGGCGCACGCTCTCGGCGGAATGGGCCTCGCCGCCGTCGGTGGCGGCGAGCGCGGAGGTGAAGAAGAACTTCATCTCGAACACGCCGCGCGGCGTGGCGATGTATTTGTTGGAGGTCACCCGGCTGACGGTGGACTCGTGCATGCCGATCGCGTCCGCCACCGTCTTGAGGTTCAGCGGACGCAGGTGCTCCACGCCGAGCGCCATGAAGCCGTCCTGCTGGCGCACGATCTCGGTGGAGACCTTCAGGATGGTGCGTACCCGCTGGTCCAGGCTCTTCACCAGCCAGCTCGCCTGGGCGTGGCAGTCGGCGACATAGGTCTTCTCCGCCTCGCTCCGCGCGCCGGAGGCCACCCGTGCGTGGTAGCGCCGGTCCACCAGCACGCGGGGCAGGGTCTCGGCGTTCAGCTCCACGCGCCAGAGCCCGATGCCGTCCTCCCGCACGAAGACGTCCGGGACCACCGCCTGCACCGGCTCGCCGCTTGCGAACGCCGCGCCCGGGCGGGGCGTGAGCGCGCGCACCTCCGCGATCATCTCGCGCAGGTCCTCGTCATCCACGCCGCAGAGGCGGCGGAGCGCGGGGAGGTCGCGCTTGGCGAGGAGCGGAAGGTTCTCCAGCAGCGCCCGCATGGCCGGGTCCAGCCGGTCCCGGGCGGCGAGCTGCAGCCCCAGGCATTCCGCCACGTCGCGCGCGAAGACGCCGACCGGGTCCAGCCC
>CAXUCS010000385.1:1877-2946 GCA_964249365.1 uncultured Caulobacteraceae bacterium
GCGAGCAGCCGAGCCGGGCCGCGACGTCGGCGGGGTCGGCGCGGAGGTAGCCCCCTTCGTCCACCGCATCGAGCAGCACCGCCGCCACCGCCGCGTCCGCCGGGCGGAGGCCGAGCAGTGCGATCTGGGCGTGGAGGTGCTGGTGCAGGGTGGGTGCGGCGGTGAGGTCGGCGAGGCCGTCCTCGCCGCTACCGTCGAAGCCGCCCCCCTTTCCCGCCTTGGACCAGTCGGCGGAGCCGCCCGCATCCGCGGCCCCGTCGGCAGGTCCGGCGTCGCCGCAGGCCCGGTCGCCCGGAGAGCTGTCGACGTGGACGTCGTCGTGGCGCGCGTCCAGGTCCTGCGCCAGCTCGCCGCCGGGCGCGCTGTCCGCCAGCCGCTCGGCCTCGCCGCGCTGAGGCGGCTGGTCGTCGGAGGCCGTGTCCCCGTCTACTTCGCCCTCCTCGCGGGCGAGAAGCGGATTGCGCTCCAGCTCCCCTTCCACGAAGGCGTCGAGTTCGAGGTTGGAGAGCTGGAGCAGCTTGATGGCCTGCTGCAGCTGGGGCGTGATGACCAGGCTCTGGCCCTGGCGGAACTCCAATCGCGGGCTGAGCGCCATCCCTGCAGCCCTTCCTGGCCTGGAACTTGCTTCAGCCTAGCCGCCCGGTCCCCACCAGATCGTTAATCGCCGGCATCCCCACGGCGAAGCAGGGAGGACGATGAGCGTCCTACCCGCCTTCGCCCGAACCCTCTGCGTGGCCGGAGCGCTCGCCGCCGCCATAGCTTCGCCCGTGGTAGCCGTCGTCGCCGCTCGCCAGCCGCTGCTTCTGCTCGGTCCAGTAGGCCATGCCCTCGTTCGGCTTGAACACGGTGCGCGGCGCGCCCTGGCGGGTGAAGACGCCGAACAGGTTGGCCTTGGGGTCGTAGAGCAGCCGGTCGCCGTTGGAGCGGGTCAGCTTCAGCGTGCCGGGCGGCGGATGGTCGCCGAAGCGGTGCACCCGGGTCAGGAAGTCGTCCAGCGTCTTGGCTCCGAGGTCCCCGCCGTCGCGCTTGAAGTGGTACTCCGCGCTTTCCTGGGCGGAATGGGCGCGGC
>CAXUCS010000386.1:0-2918 GCA_964249365.1 uncultured Caulobacteraceae bacterium
CCCGGTGCAGCGCC
Organism: uncultured Caulobacteraceae bacterium; assembly: GCA_964249365.1. GTDB lineage: Bacteria > Pseudomonadota > Alphaproteobacteria > Caulobacterales > Caulobacteraceae > CAHJWH01. The sequence goes on from CAXUCS010000386.1 coordinate 15, forward strand.
GACCGGCGCACGTGGCGCGCCAGTTCCGCGGCGCGGACCTGCAGGATGACGGCCCGGTGCGCGCCGGCCCCGGCCAGCACGCGCTCGTAGACGCCGCGCGGCCCCTCCGCCGCGACCGGCTCATTCGAGATCTCGACAGCGCTCATGACCTTCCCCCTCTGCTCACGAGGAAACCAAAGCCGAGACGCTACCTATACGATAGTTTCCGCACCTCCCAGTTGTGCAATTTGACATCCGGGTAGCGCGTGAGGCGAAGTTTAACCTCGTCGTGTAGGCGCCCGGCAGCTCGGCCTGGAGCTGGCTGAGGCTACGGCCCCCGCCGCGGTCCACCATGCTGAGCACGGCGGCGGCGGCCACCAGCGCGTCGTCGTCGCCGCGCCCGAGCGTACTCGCGAAAGCCCTGCGGCTTCACCAGCGGCGTGGTCTCGTAGTCGAGCGTGTTGGGGCGGAGGTCGGCGCGGGGGACGGGGAGCGACATCGGCTGCGTCTTTGCGCTCAGACCACGCCGGCCCGAAGGAGGTCGTGGACGTGGAGCACGCCGACGGGCCGCCCGTCCTCCACGGCGAAGAGAACCGTGACGCGCCGCTCGTTCATCAGCCGCAGCGCCTCGGCCGCCAGCAGCGAGGGCACCACCGCCAGGGGCGCGGCCGTCATGATCTCGCCTGCCGTGTGTCCCATCAGCCCGTCCATGTGGCGGCGGAGGTCGCCGTCGGTGATGACGCCCACGATCCGGCCGTCGCCGCCCACCACCGCCGCGCAGCCGAAGCGCCGCTCCGTCATGGTCAGGAGCGCCTCGCCCATGCCGGCGTCGGGCCCGACCAGCGGCAGTTCGCCCGGTCCGTGCATCAGCTCGCCGACCGTGCGCAGCGCCGCGCCCAGCGTGCCGCCGGGGTGGTAGAGGCGGAACTCGCTGTGGCCGAAGCCCCGCCGCTCCAGGAGCGCCACCGCGAGCGCGGCGCCCAGCGCCATCTGCAGGGTGGTGGAGGTGGTGGGCGCGTCCACCGCCCCCGCCGCCTCCGCGACCTCGGGCAGGAGCAGCACGACGTCCGCCGCGCGCCCCAGCGCGCTGTCTCGGCGCGCGGTGATGGCCAGGAGCGGGATGGCGAAACGCTTGGCGTAGCCGACCACGTCGGCCAGCTCCCTCGCCTCCCCCGACCAGGACAGCGCCAGGATCGCGTCGTCCGCCCCGATCATGCCGAGGTCGCCGTGGCTCGCCTCCGCGGCATGGACGAACAAGGCCGGCGTGCCGGTGGAGGCGAGCGTAGCGGCGACCTTCCTCGCCACGTGGCCGGACTTGCCGACGCCGGTGCAGACCAGCCGGCCCTTCAGGTCGAAGACCAGCTCGGCGGCCTGCGAGAACGGCCCGTCCAGTTCGCCCGCGAGCTGCAGCAGCGCCTCGGCCTCGGCCTTCAGCACCCGGCGCGCGGTCGCCAGGGCGCTTGGGACGGGTGGCGTGCTCAAAGGATGCCGGGCCTTCTCGGCGCGACGGCCTGGGCCGGGCGGAGCTTGGGCTGGCGCGCCTTGAGGTCGGCGGTGGTGATGTGGCCGAAGGGGGCGGGCGAGCGGCGGCCGTCGCCCTGGGGCGTCACGAGCGCCAGCGCCACCATGGCCACGATGGCCAGCGCCGTCAGGGAGAAGAACGCGCGGTCCGACATCGGCCGCTGTTTAGGCGCGATCGGGCGGCGGTGGAACCGCCGCTGGAGTTCCTTCATCCTGGCCGTGCTAGGACCCCGTGGGGCGCCGGATTGAGGGACGAGGGATGGATACGCCGGCGCTGGACGTGGCGGGCTTGCGCAAGGTCTACGCCCGCCCGGCGGTGGACGGGCTGGACCTGCAGGTGCGGGGGGGCGAACTCTACGCGCTGCTCGGCCCCAATGGTGCGGGCAAGACCACCACTCTGCGCATGGTGGCGGGCCTGCTGGCGCCGGACGCGGGACGCATCGCCGTCTTCGGGGCCGACGTGGTCGCCGACCCGCGCGGGGCCAAGCGGCTCATGGCCTGGGTCCCCGACGAGCCCATGATCTACGACAAGCTGACCGCGCTGGAGTACCTCCAGTTCGTCGCCGGCCTCTGGGAGGTGGACGCGAAGGCCGCCGCCGCCCGGGCCGAGGCCCTGCTGCGCGGCTTCGACCTCTGGGACCGGCGGGGCCAGCGCTGCGAGGGTTTCTCGCGCGGGATGAAGCAGAAGGTCGCGCTGGCCGGCGCCCTGATCCACGAGCCGCGCCTCCTGATCCTGGACGAGCCGCTGACCGGGCTGGACGCCGGGGCCGCGCGCCAGGTCAAGGACATGCTGCAGGCGCGGGTGCGGGCGGGCGCCACGGTGATCCTGACCACCCACATCCTGGAGGTGGCCGAGCGCCTGGCTGACCGCATCGGCATCATCAGGCAGGGGCGGCTGGTGGCGCAGGGCACGATGGACGAGCTCCGCACCCGCTTCCACGGCGAGGGCCGCACGCTGGAGGACGTCTTCCTCCAGGTCGTGGGCGCCGACGCGTGAGCCTGTCCAGCCCGGGGAGCGTCGGTTGGCTGCTCCGCCACGAAGGGCGGCTGGCGCTCAGGAGCCTCGTCTTCAAGAAGGCGGACGGGGCGCGCTCCGGCGGCGCACCGAGCGGGCGGCTTGTGATCGTGCTCGGCATAGCGCTTGTGGCCATGGGCGGGCTGATCGGCGTGCCGCTCGGCGCGGTCGCCCGGCTCGTCCCGGCCGAGCCCTCGCCGCTGGTGGCGCTGACGGTCGACACGGCGGCGGTGGCGATCTTCGCCCTGATGGTGTCCCAGACGCTCTCGGCGGCGGTGACCGCGCTCTTCGTGCGCGGCGACCTCGACCTCCTGCTCTCCTCGCCGCTCGACGGGCGCAAGGTGCTGGCGGTCCGGGGCGTGATGATCGCCATGCCGCCGTTCCTGACC
>CAXUCS010000387.1:0-2914 GCA_964249365.1 uncultured Caulobacteraceae bacterium
CTCCGCCGCTTCCCCGTCGGGGCGCAGGCCGTCGATCAGCCTGGCTTGGTCGCGGGCGCGGATCTCGTCGGCGGAGGGCGGCGCGATCCAGGTCACGGCCACCCGCGCGGTGCGGAGCAGCCCCTCGGCCCGGCGTTGGCGCGGATAGGGTACCAGGAGGATCGACACGCCCTTGCGCCCGGCCCGCCCCGTGCGGCCGGAGCGGTGCTGGAGCGCTTCCGCATCCGTCGGCAGCTCGGCGTGGATGACGAGCTCCAGGTCGGCGATGTCGATGCCGCGCGCGGCCACGTCGGTCGCCACGCATACCCGCGCCCGGCGGTCCCGCAGCGACTGGAGCGCGTGGGTCCGCTCGGACTGGGTCAGATCGCCCGAGAGCGCCACCGCGGCGAACCCCCGTTCGACCAGGCTGGCGTGCAGGCGGCGCACAGAGTCCCGCGTGCTGCAGAACACCAGGGCCGTTCCCGCCTCGTGAAAGCGCAGCAGGTTGACGACGGCGTGCTCGACGTTGGCGGGTGCGATCCGGAGCGCGCGGTAGTCGATGTCGGCGTGACCGTCCTCGCCCGCCGCCACGTCGATCCGCAGGCCGTCGCGCTGGTAGCGGCCGGCCAAGGTCACGATCGGCCTGGGCAGGGTGGCGGAGAAGAGGAGCGTCCGACGTTCCGCGGGGGCGGCGCCCAGGATCGCCTCCAGCTCCTCGCGGAAGCCCATGTCCAGCATCTCGTCGGCCTCGTCCAGCACCGCGACCCGCAGGGCGGAGAGGCGAAGCTGGCCGCGCTCCAGGTGGTCGCGGAGGCGCCCGGGCGTTCCGACCACGACATGGGCGCCCGCCTCCAGCTCACGCCGCTCGCGCCGCGGGTCCATCCCGCCGACGCAGGCCAGGACGCGCGCGCCGGCTCCCGCATAGAGCCACGCCAGCTCGCGCTCGACCTGCAGCGCCAGCTCGCGGGTGGGCGCGACCACGAGCGCCAGGGGCGCACCCGCGGGCTGGAGGGCGGCTCCTCCCGCCAGGAGGTCGGCCGCCATCGCCAGGCCGTAGGCCACGGTCTTGCCCGACCCGGTCCTGGCTGAGACCAGCAGGTCACGCCCGAGCCTCCCGGGCTCAAGAACGGCGAGCTGGACGGGGGTGAACGCCTCGTAACCGCGCTGGGCGAGCGCGTGCGAGAGCACGGAGGGAAGTTCGGACGGAGACATGCGTGGAGGCCGCGGCTGGACTGGCGGGCTTCCGCCGCAACCCGAAGACCGTGAGTTAAGCGCCGCGGTGGGCGTCGGCAAGCCGCACCGCTCAGTGCACCGGGGCCCGGCCGGTCTGGTAGCGGACGATCGTGGTGGAGTCGGCGGGCAGCTGCAGCCGGAAGATCGGGCGTCCGTCCTCCGCCTCGGCGGGGTGATCGGCGCGCACCAGCGCGGCGCCGTCCGGAAGCTGGAGCCTGAGCTCGAAGGTGCGCGCCTCCGCCGCCGCATTGACGATCTCGACCCGGCTGGCGTCGTCGAGCTCGGCCGACGACGCCCAGAGCACGCCCGGGACGACCGGGATGGGCGCGGGGCCACGCCGATCGACCGAACGCCGCTCGTGCACCTGAGCGACCCGTACCTCCGGCGCGTCCCCCAGCCGCCACTCGACCTGCTCGTCCTGCGCCAGGTCGCGCACGGTGATCTGGCCGAGGAGGAGCGGACCGTCCGGCCCCGGCCCGAACACCGCCATCCGACCGGACGGGAGCGGCAGCCCGAGATGGTGCGGCGCGTCGTTGCGGGTGCGCAGCAGCACCGAGGCGGCGGAGGAGGTCAGCTCGCCCTCGCTCGGCAGGTCCGCGCCGTAGATGCGCTCCACCGGCACGCCCTGCCGGTCGAGGAAGCGGATCTGCTTGGATTGGCGCGCGGCGACGGTGGTGCGGTCGGGCGCGCGATAGAGCTTGAGGTCGCCGAGCTGCTCCAGCTCCGCCCGACGCTGCGCGGTGACCGTCACCCTCATCATGGGCGCGGGCGCCGCCATAGGCGGCGGCGGTGTCACACGCGGTGCAATGGGCGGGGCGAGTCCGCCGAGCGGATGCGCCTCGACGATCTGCGCATCCTCCGGCGTGTCGCTGGTGGAGCCCCGGGGCCAGCAGGTTGCAAGGATAGGCTCGCCCCAGTCGATCGGGTCGACGCGACCGCTGGCGTGGTTCAGCCGCCCCGCGACCACCTGGGTCCGCGCGTCCGCAAAGCCTGTCCCGTTGCCGTTGGCCAGCGTCAGCCAGGCGCCGAGGTCCAGCGTGCGCCCGTCGGGCGACAGCGTCGCGACGTAGTCCGCCGCCCAGTCGAAGCCGCCTGCGAGATAGGACAGGGTCATGCTCGCCTGTAGCGGGTGCGCGCTCCGCGTCAGGACCGACAGGGTCGGCAGGGCGGAGAGACCGGTGATGTCGCGGTCGAAGCTGAAGGTCTCCGACAATCCCGAGCAGCGCAGCGCCTCTATTCCCTCGGCCGTGCGGAACACCACGCCGCCACCGGCGTCGGAAAGGACGTCGCCCTCCACCCGCGCCGCCTGCCCTCGCCGTGGATGGTGGCGCACGAGCGCCACGCGCCGGCCGACCGCCAGCGCCACCAGCGCCGACGGGCTGAGGAGGTGCGCGTCGCGGTTCTTCTCCACTACGCCGGAGGGCAGGCCCGTCACGATGGCGCTCGCCGGGTCGATCCCGTCCGCCACGCCTTCGAACCGCACGCGGCTCTCGCCCGCCGGGATCGTCACGGTGCGGGTCTCGCTGACCAGGGCGAAGCCGCCGAGCGCATCGAGGTCAAAGCCGCCCGCGGTGCGGTAAGGCGAGCGGTAAAGCGTCACGGACAGGTCCCGGGACGGCGAGGCGGCCACGTCCCCAGCGAACGCCGGCCCGGACGCCGCCGCCAACGCCGCCGCCGCCGCCGCCGCGAGCATCGCCGGGAC
>CAXUCS010000388.1:0-2884 GCA_964249365.1 uncultured Caulobacteraceae bacterium
GTCTCCGATGACGCCTTCCGAACGGAGCGAAGTCGACCTCCCCGACATCGGCGCCGAGCCGCCGTGGTACAAGATCGCGGTCGCCGAGTACGACCTGCACAAGACGGTCGCCCACACGCCCGATGGCGATCAGCGCATATTCGAGTATTTCCAGGCCACGTCACACCATGTCGCCTTGGGGACCAGCGATGCCTGGTGCGCCGCCTTCGTCAACTGGTGCTTGCGGCGCGCGGGCGTGGCCGGCGACGGCAGCGCTTGGGCGCATGACTTCGCAAATGGGGTATAGAGCTCACCAAGCCTCGTCCCGGCTGCATCATGGCGATCGACTGGGCGAGCGGGGGAAGTCATGTCACCTTCTTCCATCACGAAGCTGGCGACCAGTTTTGCTACTTCGGCGGCAACCAGACCCAACACATCGGCCATGTCTCAAAGAAACATCGACTGCTTCTCGGGCATGCAGGAAAGTCGGCGTTCAAGTCCATTAGCTACAGGTGGCCGAAATAGAGCCCACCGCCGGCGCCTGGTCGCAACGGCGCTCGCAAGCGCCGCGATCGGGGCAGGCGGCCCGGCGTTCGCGCTCGAGCCGCCGCCTACGGCCGCGACGCGCGTCGAGGTGCAGGCGTTTTGGACCCGCTTCAGGGCCGCGGCCCTTCACAAGGATCAAGCCGTCTTGGCGGGCATGGCGGTGCTACCGCTGAGCGTGGTCTCCGACGGGGACACGCTCGGGCATGTCGCAGGCTCCCAGTTCGGCAAGTTCTTCGGTGCGGAACTCCAATGTCCTTTGGATGGCGCCACGCCCGTCGCCGAGACGGTCAAGCAGACTTCCGTCGCCAAGCCGGACACTCTGAAGTCCTTCCAGGTGAGCAACCTCATCTTCGCAAGGACGGGTGCCGGCTGGCGGCTCCAGGCTGTGGAGTACCTTGGGCCGGACCAGTTCAAGCGGCGCCTTCAAGGTCGCTGCGGCCCTGAGTTGACCGGTACGCGCCTGGGGGTCGGTCAAGCCGAAGAGCGCACCTTCACGTAGGCGCCCGGCGCGTCCTCGAGGGCGGGCAGCGGGCCTGCGGCGGGGTCGCGGGCGGGGACCGTCCCGCCGGAGCGCGCGTTCAGCCACTCCGCCCAGTCCGGCCACCAGCTGCCCTTGTGCTCCTGCGCGCCGGCCATCCACGCCTCCACCGTGTCGGGCAGGGCGGGGTTGATCCAGTGCTGGTACTTGGCCGCGGCCGGCGGGTTGATCACGCCCGCGATATGGCCGGAGCCCGCGAGGGTGAAGCGCGTCGGCCCCCCGAACAGCCTGGCCCCGCGGTAGACGGAGCGGAGCGGCGCGATGTGGTCCTCGCGCGAGGACTGGACGTAGACCGGCGTGGTCACCGCCTTCATGTCGAGCCGGACACCGCCGAGCGTCAGCTCCCCCTTGGCCAGCCGGTTGGATTGGTAGAACTGGCGGAGGTAGCCCATGTGGAGCGCCTTGGGCATCCGGGTCTGGTCGGAGTTCCAGAACAGGAGGTCGAAGGCGGCCGGCTCCTTGCCGAGCAGGTAGTTGTTGACGAAGAACGACCAGATCAGGTCGTTGGCGCGCAGCATGTTGAAGGTGTCGGCCATGGCCGCGCTCGGCAGCACGCCCTGCGCCGCGTCCATGCGCGTCTCCAGGTCGCTGAGCCAGTCGTCGCTGACGAAGAGGAGGAGGTCGCCCGCCTCCGCGAAGTCCTGCTGTGCGGCGAAGAAGGTCGCGGACGAGACCACCTCCAGCTTCCGCGCCGCCATGTGGGCGAGCGCGCAGGCCAGCATGGTGCCGCCGATGCAGTAGCCGACCGTGTTGACCCGCGTCGCCCCGCTCTGGCGCAGCACCTGGGCGATCGCCGTGTAGGCGCCTTCGAAGACGTAGTTCTCCAGCGTCTTGGCGGCCAGCTCGGGGCCCGGGTTGACCCAGGAGGTCAGGAACACGGTGAAGCCCTGGCCGGTCAGCCAGCGGATCATCGAGTTCTCGGGCTTGAGGTCCAGGATGTAGTATTTGTTGATCCAGGGCGGGAAGATGAGCAGCGGGACCTCGCGGACTTCCTCGGTCGTGGGCGAGAACTGCAGGAGCTGGAACAGGTCGTTCTGGAACACGACCTTGCCCGGGGCGGTCGCGACGTTCTCCCCCACCTTGAAGCGGTCGTAGTCGGTCTGGCTGATCGCGAGCTTGCCGCCGCCCCGCGCGAGGTCCTCTGCGAATCGCTCGGCGCCCTTGACCAGGCTCTCGCCGCCGCTCTCCACCAGCGCCTTCAGGGCCGCGGGGTTGGAGGCCAGGAAGTTGGAGGGCGAGAAGGCGTCGGTCATGACCTTGGTGAAGAAGGCGACGCGCCGCTTGGCCAGGGGGTCCACGTCCTCCGCGCCCGCCACCAGCCCGTTCAGCCACTCGCTGGCGACGAGGTAGGACTGTTTCATCACGTCGAAGACCGGGTTCTCGCTCCAGGCCGGATCGCTGAAGCGCTTGTCGCCCTTCTGAGGGGTCGCGACCGGGGCGGCCGGCTCCCCGGTCGCCCGCGCCGCGCTGGCGCGCCAAAGCTCGGCGTAGCGCTGGTACAGGTCCATCTGTGCGCGCATCAGCCGGTCCGGATGGGCGGCGAGGCTTCCCATGACCTCGCCGACCGCGGGCGCGATGTGGAAGGGGTCGGGGTCGAGCGGCGCATCCCCCTGACGCAAGGCGGCGCCGGCGATGGCCGACTGGACGGTGGCGGCGGCCTTGGCGAGGTTGGCGGAGAGCTGTTCCAGCACGCCCCGGCTTTCCGGGGCGAGCTGCTCCAGCCCCAGGCCCGAACCGACCGGCGCGTCGCCCCGCAGGGTAGGGTCGCTGCGCTCCCGCCGCGCGTTCGCATTGGGGGCGCCGTCGTGGGCTGTCCCGGCG
>CAXUCS010000389.1:0-2841 GCA_964249365.1 uncultured Caulobacteraceae bacterium
GACCAGGGCGAGGCCGAGCCGCGCCCGGCGCGCTGCGGCTGCCTTCCAGCCGCACGAAACGGTCCAGCACGCGGCCGCGGTTGGCCTCCGGGATGCCAGGACCGGTGTCGGTGACCCCCGCCTCCACCTCGCCGGACGCGCGGCGGCGCGTGCGCAGCACCACCGCACCGCCAGCCGGCGTATATTTCACCGCATTGTCCAAGAGGTTGGCGAGCGCCTGGGCGACGAACTCGCGGTCTCCCCGTACGGGGAGCCCCCGCCCGAGCTCGGCGGCGAAGTCCTGGCCCTTCTCCTCGCATACCGCCTCGTAGAGTTCGGCGACCCCTGCGGCGACCTCGGCGATGTCGAAGACGGGTCCGCCGAGAGGGCCGCCCGCCTGCAGGCGCGAGATGGCCAGGACCGCGGTGAAGGTCTTCAGCACGCTGTCGGTGTCCTCGATCGCGGTGGCGAGCGCAGCGACGGCGTCGGCGTGGCCGGCCTCCACCTCCATCAGCGAAGCCTCCAGCCGCGCGCGGAGCCGCGTCAGCGGCGATCGGAGGTCGTGGGCGATGGCGTCGCCGGCGTGGCGGGTGGAAGCCACCAGCCGCTCCACCCGCTCCAGCATGGCGTTCAGCCCCACGGCGAGCTCGTCGTACTCGTCGCGCACGCCCCTGACGGGGATGCGGGCCTGGAGGTCGCCGGCGGCGGCCTGCCCTACGCCCCGGTTCAGCCGTGCGACCGAGCGGCTGACGTTGCGGCTGACGACCAGCCCGCCCGCGAGGCCGAGCAGGATCACCAGCACGCCCGCGCCCCAGATCGCCCGCACGATGCGGATCACCGAGGCGCGGCCCGCCCCGATGTCGGCGCCCACGAACAGGAGCTCGCCGTCGGCCATGCGGACCTGACGGCCGTAGCCCTGGCTGCGGGTCACCGCGCCGTCCGGGTCGGTGTCGGTGAGGCGGAACTCGGCATGGGCGGGCGCCGCGGCGGGATCGTCCAGCGGCGAGGCGGCGAGGTTGCCGCTCACCAGCCTGCCGTGGGCGTCGGCGAGGCGGTAGAGGAAGGGCCTGTCGCCCACCGCCCGCTCGATCACCGCCTGGTTCAGCGCCGCGGAGCCGCCGCGGGCCTGGACGGCCTGGAGCGAGGCGATCTCGCGCCCGATGTCCCCGTCCGCCCGCCGCGTCACCTCGCCCGCGGTCGCGACGTAGATGTAGAGGAGGAAGGCCGCCGCCGACCCCGCGAACAGCGCCAGGAACACCAGCGTCAGCCGGAACGGCGTGGTGCGGACGAGGGACGGGAGGCGCACGTCTAACCCCACCGGCGGGCAAGGCGGACCGCTGTGAGCTTGATCCTCCCCCCCGGGGGGAGGGGGACCGCGAAGCGGTGGCGGGGGTGACGCTGCAGTCCGGCGGCGGCTAGCCCCCTCAGTCGGCTTCGCCGACAGCTCCACCAGAGGGGGAGCATCTCGGAAGTCGCCGCGTCATTGCAGATCATGAGTAGTCGCCGCTGGTGTGAATTCCCCCACTCAGGGAACGACCTGCGCCTCACCCATCCAGCCGGTAGCCGGCGCCGCGGACGGTCTGGAGCATGGGGCGGCCGAAGTCCTTGTCGATCTTGGATCGCAGCCGCGAGATGTGGACGTCGATCACATTGGTCTGCGGGTCGAAGTGGTAGTGCCAGACCTCCTCCAGCAGCATGGTGCGGGTGACCGACTGGCCGGCATGGCGCATCAGGTATTCCAGGAGCTGGAACTCGCGCGGCTGCAGGTCGATGTCGCGCCCCTGCCGGGCCACGCGGCGGCCGATCAGGTCCATCTCCAGCTCGCCCACCTTGAGGAGCGTGGCGACCGAACCCGTCTCACGGCGGCGCGACAGCGCCTCCACCCGCGCGATCAGCTCGGGAAAGGCGTAGGGCTTGACCAGGTAGTCGTCGCCGCCGGCCTTGAGCCCCTTGACCCGGTCCTCGATCTCGCCGAGCGCGGAGAGGAACAGGACCGGCGTGTTGTCGCCCTCGCGCCGGAGCTGCTCGACGAGGCTGACGCCGTCCATCTGCGGCATCATGCGATCCACCACCATGACGTCGAAGGCGCCGGCGCGGGCGGCGTCCAGCCCCTTGGCGCCGTCCACGGCCGTGGTGCAGGCGTGGCCAGCCTCGGAAAGGCCGCGGCACATGGCCGAGGCCGCCTCCGCGTCATCCTCCACGACCAGTATGCGCACCCCCGCCCCCAGACCTGGAGAGCGCCTTCGCTCTCCAGTCGGAGGCTACTTGGCGCCGTCGCCGCTGTCCAACTTGATGGGGACGAAGGTCGGGCGGCCGTCCGCCACGACGAACAGCAGGATGGACGGCCGGCCCTGGCGGCGCGCCTCGGCCACGGCCGCGACCACGTCGGCGGGGGTGTTCACCGCCCGGTCGCCCGCGCGCTGGATGACATAACCGGGACGCAGGCCCACGTGCCCGGCGTCGGAGCTGGAGGACACGCCCTCCACCACCACCCCGCCGTGCACGCTGGCCGGGACGTTGTACTGCTGGCGCGTGGCGGCGCTGAGCGCGCCGAGCCGCATGCCGAGCGCGCGGGTGGAGACGCCCTCGCCCGGCGGGGACGGTGTCTCCTCGTCGCCGCCCGAACCGTTCGGGTTCAGTCAGGGTGAAGCGGCGCCCGCCGCGCAGGACGTCCAGGTTCAGGGCCCCGCCCGGCGGCACGCCCGCGGTGACCTGGGACAGCTCCTCCGAAGACTTCACCGGCGTGCCGTTCACCGCCAGGATGATGTCTCCGACCTGGATGCCTGCGCGCTGGGCCGGGCCGCCGGCCGTCACGTCGCCGACCAGGGCGCCGCGCCGGTCGCCGAGCCCCTCGCTGGCGGC
>CAXUCS010000390.1:0-2833 GCA_964249365.1 uncultured Caulobacteraceae bacterium
GCGCGGCGCGAGACGACGATGTTGCCGCGCGGCCGGTCCATCTTCAGGATGGCGAAGGGCTGCTCCTTGCCCATCAGCGGGCCGACGTCGCGCACCGGGCGGATGTCGACCTGGGAGCCCGGCAGGAAGGCCGAGGCCCCGCCGAGGTCCACGGTGAAGCCGCCCTTCACCCGGCCCACGATGGCGCCGTTCACCGGCTGGCCTTCGGCGAACACGCCCTCCAGGCGCGTCCACGCCTCTTCTCTACGGGCCTTCTCGCGGCTGATCACGGCCTCGCCGGAAGCGTTCTCCACCCGTTCCAGGAACACCTCGACGGTGTCGCCGACCTTGGGGAGCGGCTTGCCGTCGCCCTGCTGGAACTCCTTCATCTGGATGCGGCCCTCTGTCTTGAGGCCCACGTCCACGATCAGGAAGTCCTTCTCGATCCCGACCACTTGGCCGTGGACCACCGCGCCTTCGATCAGGTCGCGGCCGGCGAGGCTCTCATCGAGGAGCGCGGCGAAATCGTCGCGCGAAGGGGTGAAGCTCATATCGTCAGGCATGAAGTCTCCGGATGCGCCGCAGGTCGTCGGCGCCTGGCCGTCTGCAGCATGGGTGAGGTTTGGGGAAAGACGCAGGCAGGCGGCCACAGGGCCGCCGCCAAAGATCGCGGACGCTTGGATGTCCTCTGGGAGGGGCTCGGTTGGGATTAGCCGGGGCGGGAAGCTTCCCACCGGCTGCGCGCCGCCTCGACGATGCGGCGGGCCGCCTCGACGGCTGCGGGTATATCCATTTCGCTGGTGTCCAGCAAGACGGCGTCCGCGGCCCGCACGAGGGGCGCGGCGGCGCGCCCGCTGTCGCGTTCGTCCCGCAAGCGGATGTCGGAGAGGACGTCGGCCAGCGTGACGTCCTCGCCCTGGCCGACGAGCTGGCGCCAGCGCCGCCCGGCGCGCACCTCGGGGGCGGCGGTGACGAAGAGCTTGGCGAGGGCGTCCGGCGCGATCACCGTGCCGATGTCGCGCCCGTCCATCACCGCGCCCCCAGCCTGAGCGGCGAAGCGGCGCTGGAAGTCCAGGAGCGCGGCGCGCACGGCGGGGTAGACCGCGACCCGGCTGGCGCGCTCGCCGGCTGCGCGCGTACGGAGCCGCGGGTTGGCGAGATCGTCAAGCGCCAGGGCCTGCGCGCAGCGTACCGCACGCGCCTCCTCCATCGGCTCGCCGGCCGCGAGCCCGACCGCACGATACAGCAGCCCCGTGTCGAGATACGGCAGGCGGTAGAGGCTGGCGATCCGGCCGGCGAGCGTGCCTTTGCCCGAGGCGGCGGGGCCATCGACGGCGATCAGCATCGCGCCAGCCATGCCTCCGGCGCGCGCCTGGCGCAAGATCCTGTGCTTGACCCTCCCCGGACGGGCGCCTAAGCGGGGCGGAGGCGCCCTGCGGCCGGAGGCTCGTTTCTTCTGACGACGGTCGCCCCGGTGTGCGTGCAGGGCCAGACGGCTCTATCCTGGCGGCCTGGCCGCCGTGTCCCGCTCCCCTCCCTCAGGGGCTCCCGCAAGCCGCCCCTCTCGTTCGGCCCGGCATCCGTCGGCCTCGACGCCTTGATCGCCGGCGGGGCCGGGGCGGAGCGCCGCGTCCGGCCTCGGCTGCATACGTTGGAGGGAGCCTATGTGGTGATAGGCGGCGGCGACGATGGGGCCGTGGTCACCGGCGGCCTAGAGTCGGTCGTGGAGGTCTGCGCCTTCGCCCAGCTCAGCCATCGCCCTCGGCCCTGCCAGCTCGTCCAGCCCCTGCAACCGGAGGTGCTGGACGAGGCGGTCGTGGGCGTCGACGGCGCTTCCTACAACTACTATCACTGGCTGGTGAACGCCCTGGGCCGGTCGCGCCTCTGCGCCGACGTAGTCTCCGCCGAGGCGACCATCCTCCTGCCGGACTTTCGGGAGATCACCGATGGGCCCGGTCGCGTGAAGGCGTCGGTGCTGCAGGCGTCGGCCGACGCCGTGCTGGGACGGCGGTCGTTCCGCCTGCTCAGCCCGGGCGTCTACCAGGCCCGCAAGCTCCACCTGCTCTGGACACGGCCGACAGGGCCGACCGACATCGCCGGAGTTTCGCGCCTTTACGACGTGTTCGACGAGGTGGCGCAGGGGATCGCCGGACCCGAAGGCCGGCCGCACCGGCGCATCTACCTGTCGCGCAAGGGCGCCCACGACGAGCGGATACCGGCCACCGACCGCGACGCCTTGGGAGCGCTGCTCGACCGGGCCGGAGTCGAGGTGCTGGACCCGGCCGAGATGCCCTTCGTCGAGCAGGTCCGGGCCGCCGCCCAGGCGCAGATCATCCTGGCCCCCCACGGCGCAGCGATGGCCAACCTTCTCTTCAGCCCGCGGGAGACGCTGGTGATCGAGCTGACCTCACGCCTGGGCGGGGAGACGAGCTACCGGCCCTGGTACTACCAGCTCTGCGACGGTCGCGGACAGCCCTATGCGGCGATCGACGTGGGTCGAAGCGGCTGGCTCGACGACCTCGCCGCCGCGCTCCGCACCCGCCCGCGACCGCTCTCCCAACGGATCGCGCACAGGTGGAGCCGCATATACGGTCGGTAAAGCCCCGATGGCCCAAGTCGGGACGAGGTCAGGAGGTCGCCATGCACCTAGAGAAGCGGATTCTGGTGACCGGCGGGGCCGGCTTCCTCGGCTCGCACCTGTGCGAGCGGCTGATCGGGGAAGGCGCGCACGTGATCTGCGCCGACAACTTCTACACTGGGACGCACAGCAACATCGCCCACCTGAAGGGGCGCCCGCATTTCGAGCTGATCCGCCACGACGTGAGCTTCCCGCTCTATGTGGAGGTGGACGAGA
>CAXUCS010000391.1:0-2816 GCA_964249365.1 uncultured Caulobacteraceae bacterium
TGGCTGACCGCCCGCAGGTGGACTGCGAAGGCGCGGTGGATCTGGACGAACTCAGCGGGGTCGAGCTGGGCCACGAGCTCCTTCAACGACGTCCGCACCAGCGCTTCCCCGGCCAAGCCGGCCTCGTCCCGCCAAGCGACCCGCGTGTACTTGGCGTCGGACTGCAGGTAGTCTAAGGCGTCCACAGCGATCAGGCGGAGCTTCTGTCCGACCTGGGCCCGGATCCAGCGCAGGGGCGCTACGGCCGGGCCGGGCTGCAGCTGCAGGGCCAGCCGCCGCAGGAGCGGCTCCAGGTCGGACGCCGGCTGGGCTCCTCGCAGGCGGTCCTGCAGGCGCGCGACGGTATCCGATAGCCGAGCGGCCTCGACCGGCTTGACGAGGTAGTCGAGCGCCCCCTGAGCGAAGGCCTCCACGGCGTACTGGTCGTATGCCGTGACGAAGACGAGATGGGCGCGTCGGCCGATCCGGCGCGCGGCCTCGACGCCGGAGACCCCGGGCATGTGGACGTCGAGGAAGCAGACGTCGGGGTGCAGCGCCTCGAACCGCTCCACGGCCTCGCGCCCATTGCGGGCCAGGGCGACCACCTCCAGCTCCGGCCAGGCTTGCGCCAGCTGACGCGAGAGCGCCTCGCGCAGCAGGGGCTCGTCATCGGCGATCATCGCGGTCGGCCGGCTCGGCCTCACGCGGCGGCGTCCTCGGCCGGGAAGTCCAGCTCCGCGCAGACCCCGTGGGGCTCCTGCTCAACGAGCTGCAGTCGTACGGCGCCCGCAAAGCTCAATCGCAGGCGTTCGCGCAACGTCGACAGGCCCGTCCCCAGCCCGCCGGCGCCCTGGCCCAGGCCCAGGCCGGTGTCGACGACCCGTGCAAGGCACCGGTCGCCGCGACGCCTGACCTCGACCGTGATCTCGCCGCCGTCCTCGCTGGGGTCGACGCCGTGACGCACCGCGTTCTCCACCAGGGTCAGCAGGGTCATGGGCGGGCAGCGCAGGCCGCGCGCCGCCTCATCGACCTCAAGACTGAAGTGGAGGCGGTCGGGCATGCGCATGTGCATCAGCTCCAGATAGGCCTCCACCAGCTGCAGCTCGGCCGCCATCGTGGGAACGGGTCCATGCAGGCGCGGCACCGCCGCCCGCAGGTAGGCGGTGAGGCTGGCCAGCACCGCCGAGGCCCGAGGGGAGCCGGCGTCCACCAGGGCCTGCACGTTGGCCAGGGTGTTGAACAGGAAGTGGGGCGCGACCTGGGCCTGGAGCCGGTGCAGCCGGGCCTCCAGCGCCTCGCGCTCCAGCTCGCTGCGCTCTAGGTCGAAGGCAAGCGCCTGGTGGCGGACCAGGGCGTCCTTCTGGCGGATCAGGGCCGCGAGCGCCGTCCAGGGGGCGATCAGCAGGGCGATGGCGGTGGAGGCGCCGAACTCGCCGAGCTTCTCCCCGCTCGACCAGAGGGACGGCGATCCGGGGGTCTGGTCCAGGAGCGTGAAGACGAGGTTGGCCGGCGCCATCACGGCCCCCACCGCCAGCACCTGCACGACCCAGCGCGCCAGCCCTCTCGGCAGTCGCTGGGGCCAGCGCTCGGAAAGGCCGAAGGCGAGCACGCCCACCCCGCCCAGTTCCATGGCGCGCAGGGTGACGCCGAGCCTCCCCGAGTTGACCAGAAGGTCCAGCGGGTAGCCGATCGCGACCGACAGGCCGAGCGCGACGCCCATCCGCCTCGCGAAGGCGGAGCGCCACCAGAGGCGGGCGCGATCCGCAACAGCGCCGCGAGCGGCGGGGCCTACGAGCGTCAAGCCCGCGCCGCCGCGCCGATCCTGGAGGCTGGCCGCCAGGGATCGCCCGGCGCCCGCAGGTACTGGGCGCCCACGTAGCGCCAGGGGATCACGGCCAGCACGAGGATCGCCGCACCCGCGGCGACCGTGTTGCTGGTCAGCGCCTCGTCGACCCGGCCGGCCCGCCAGAGCGGCAGCGCGACCCTGGCCAGCCAGATGAACTTCCACGCCAGCTCGAAGAGCAGCAGCGGCAGCATCTTCAAGGGATATCGCAGCCCGAGCGCAGCCAGCAGCGACAGGGCCGCCAGCAGGCAGGCCGTGAAGCCCCAGCCGTCGGCTGCGCCCAGGCTCCTGCGGCTGTAGACCATGTTGGCCGCCGTCATCTGCGGGATCATGACCAGCAGGATGAGATACATGGCGCGAAGCGCATAGAGGCGCGGCAGCGACACTTCAGGCATGGGGTGGGCTCCTCGGCTGATCCTGACCGTCCGGTCTTGCAGGACGGTTCATGAAGCGGCGGCGGCGCGCCAGGCGGGCTCGTTGACGCCCACGATGAGCAGCCACAGGGCCAGCGCGCCCTCGCCGATCAGGCAGCCCCAGATGGCGTCGGCCGCCAGGGGCAGGTCGGGGGCGAAGAAGAAGCTGTAGCTGCTGACCAGGTAGCAGACGCCGGCAAGGGCGTAGAGCGCCCCCAGCCAGCGGGGGAAGTAGCCGGAGCGGAAGATGAGCCAGCCATAGATCGGAAGCGCGAAGCCGAAGAAGGTCAACCCGATGGAGAAGCCCACGTCGTGCCACCTGAGCGCCAGGCGCGCCCAGGCGGCGAGCTCGGCATGCGGTATGGCGGCCAAATCCGGAGCGCCGCTGAGGAAGGTCAGGGGTGCGAACTGGGTCCAGGCGTTCACGGCGTTGATCGTGTTCTGGGTCAGGTCGAAGGCCACGGCGAGCAGAGCCAGGAACGGGCCGCTCGGCGCCAGCAGGCGGTAGATGATCAGGGTCGCCGGAATAGCCAGCACATTGGTCATCATCTCGGCCGCGAAGCCGAGGCGGAAGGTCCCCT
>CAXUCS010000392.1:0-2798 GCA_964249365.1 uncultured Caulobacteraceae bacterium
GCCCAGCGGGGCGTAGGGCCAGCGCCCGTGCGACAGCGCCAGCGCCAGGTCGCCTTCCGACGGCAGCTCGAGGAGGAGCGCCTTGAAGGCGGGCTCCGCCGCCTCGTCCGCGATCGCCCGGCCGAGCGCGTCGGCGAAGCGCGTCTCGTTGACCTCGTCCGGCGCGCCGCCGACACGAGCCAGGATCAGCCCCCGCGCCAGCGTCTGGCCGGCCTCCCAGCGGTTGAAGAGATCGGGGTCGGCGGCCAGCAGCACATAGCCGTCCGGCGCCGGCGAGTCGGTGGTCATGACCACCGGGGCGGAGAAGCCGCGGAGCGCCGACAGCACGGGCAACCGCTCCACCCCCTCAAGCCTGACCTGCATCTGCGCCTCTTCCAGCGTCAGGAGGGCGTGGTCGCAGAGGGCGTCGGCCTCGGCCAGGCGGAAAGGCTGCACCACGCCCCGGCTGTCCAGGAGCCCGATCTCCACCGGGATCGGCAGGGGCCGCTTGTCCGGCTGCCCCGGGGTGGGCGGCGTCGATTGGCTGAGGCTGAGGTCCAGCGACCTGGCCGCCTCGTCGTACAGCGCCTCGATGTGGAGGCGGGGCGTGCCGGCCTGGTGGTACCAGTGCATGAAGGCCGAGAGGTCGCGCCCGGATGTCTCGGCGAAACAGTCGACGAAGGCCTCCATGGTGGTGGCCGTCCCGTCCCAGCGCTCGAAGTAGAGGTCCATGCCGCGCCGGAAGTCCTGCGGCCCGAGGAGGGTGGAGAGCATGCGGATGATCTCCGCGCCCTTCTCGTAGATAGTGGCGGTGTAGAAGTTGTCGATCTTCAGGTACTGCGTCGGGCGCACCGGATGGGCGAGCGGGCCGGCGTCCTCGGGGAACTGGCGGGCGCGGAGGGCGCGGACATCCTTGATCCGCTGCACCGCCGCGCCCCGTTCCTCCGCGGAGAAGGCCTGGTCGCGATAGACCGTCAGCCCCTCCTTGAGGCAGAGCTGGAACCAGTCGCGGCAGGTGATCCGGTCGCCCGTCCAGTTGTGGAAGTATTCATGCGCGACCACGCCCTCGATCCGCTCGTAGTCGGCGTCCGTGGCGGTGGCGGGGTTGGCGAGCACGAGCGAGCTGTTGAAGATGTTCAGTCCCTTGTTCTCCATGGCCCCCATGTTGAAGTCGCGCACGGCCACGATCATGAACAGGTCGAGGTCGTACTCGCGCCCGAAGGCGGTCTCGTCGAAGCGCATGGCGCGCTTCAGCGCATCCATGGCGTAGAGGGCGCGCGCCGACTGGCCGGGGTCGACATAGATGCGAAGCGCGACCTCGCGCCCGCTCATGGTGGTGAACCGGTCGCCGAGCTCGTCCAGCTCGCCCGCCACGAGCGCGAACAGGTAGCAGGGCTTGGGGAAGGGATCGTTCCAGACCGCGTAGTGGCGCCTGCCTTCCAGCGCGCCGCTTTCCACGAGATTGCCGTTGGAGAGGAGGCGCGGATAGGCCGTCGCATCCGCCTCGATCCTCACCGTGTAGCGGCTGAGTACGTCCGGCCGGTCGGAGAAGTAGGTGATCTTGCGGAAGCCTTCCGCCTCGCACTGGGTGCAGAAGCGGCCGCCGGACATGTAGAGCCCTTCCAACGCGATGTTGGCGGCGGGGTCGATCTCCACCTCCGTCTCCAGGACGAAGCGGTCCGGGGCGGAGGGGAGGACGAGTTGCTCGGGCTCGACCCGGTAGTCGCCGGGCGCGAGAGCGCGGCCGTCCAACTTTGCGGAGAGGAGCTTCAGCCGGACGCCGTCCAGCCGGAGCGGCGCGTCCGCCGGCCCTTGGCGCGTGAGCTCCATGCGTGTGTGGACGTGCGTCGCCGAGGGCTGCAGGTCGAAGCGGAGCTCCACCGTCTCCACCCGGAACGCCGGCGGCTGGTAGTCTTCCAGACGGACGGGCGAGGGGACGGCGAGGTCGGTGCGCATGGCCTGTGGTGTAGCGGCGCCGCCGGTGCGGCGCTACCTTCCGCCGCAGGCTGGTCCCGCTATTCCGCCGCCAGCAGCTCGGCAGCCGGAGCGGGCCGCTCCTCCTTCACGAAGCCCAGGATGGTGCGGGCGTGGCGCGACAGCCGCAGGACTTCCGAAGGGCATTCGTCCGGAGCCTCCGACGCCAGGGCCGAAAGCTCCCTGGCCAGCCGCACCAGCTTGGGTGCGCAGGCCAGGAGCCGCGCCTGGTATTCGATCTTGTAGGGATCGCGGTCGTACTCGGCCCCCGGCACGCGCCATCCGCCCCAGTCGGCCGCGTCCGTCACCACCACGGGAAAGGTGCCGGGTAGGGGGTGGTGGCCGCAGTCCTCCGGGCTCTGCCACTTGTTGCGGGCGCGCAGGATGCGCCAGTCGCCGCCTTCCGCATCGGGCACGGCGCTCTCCGCAGGCGAGTCGGCGCGCAACTCGTCGCCACGGAACTCGCGGCCGAGCCCCACGTCGTAGGTGATGCGGACCGGCTCCTCGAAGCCTTTGGCCCAGACCGGGATGATGCGCTCGATGCTGGCCCAGGCGCCGACCGACTCGACCCAAACCTTCTGGTGCCGGTGGAACTGAGCCTTCGCCATGCCGCATACTCCCGCGCCCTGGCCGGTCATAGCGGATGAGGTGCTAACGCTGGGTCAAGCCGCGGGCCCTTGCGCGCTCTTGCTTGACGCCGGTCCGGCGCCGGCGGAACAGCGGCCGGTGATGGTGTCCGCCCGCTCCCGTCCGTCGTGAAGGTCCTGGTGGCCGGAGGCGGGATCGGCGGGGTCGCGGCCGCGCTGGCGCTGGCCCGGCGCGGGGCGAGCGTGACCGTGCTGGAG
>CAXUCS010000393.1:0-2797 GCA_964249365.1 uncultured Caulobacteraceae bacterium
TGGCAGGGCGCGGGACGGTGCAGGCGGCGACCGCGCTGCCCGTCCACTGGTTGGGCAGGAGCTGTCCGCTGCTCGGCTTCTCGGCGGTGAGCCTCCTGGCGATGGCCGGGTGGGCGGTGGTCTGGGCGTGGCGGCTGATGCGGCTGGAGCTGCAGCACGCCAATGCGCCCTGGGCCTGGGCCGGCTTTCTCGCCTTCGCCGGCCTCTACGTCCTCGGCTTCGACCCGCCGGCGGCGGCGACAGAGCCGCTGGCGGCGCGGCTGGCGGCCGCGACGGGGATCTGGGCGGTCCTGGCTTATGTGGCGGCCTTCGCGGGGCCCGCGGACCGGGTGCGCGCGCGCCAGTTCGCCCAGGCGTTGCGCGGACGCAGGCCCGGCCGCGTACTGTCCCACCTGCCCCTGACCGCGCTCCCGAGCGCGCTGGCCTTCGCCGGGGGACTCGCGGTGGCGGCGATCCGGGCCCGCGACGGCGAGGGCGCCTCCGCGCTGGTGATGCTGGCCGCGCTCGGCTTCTTCGCGCGCGACCTTGGGGTGGTGGCGTGGCGGCGATTCGCCGTAAGGGGCCACGGGGGCGACGCGGGCGTACTGCTCTTCCTCCTGGCGCTGTACCTCCTCGGCGGCGGGCTGGGCTGGCTCGTCGCACGGGGCCGCGGCGCGGCCCTGTTCTGGCCGTCGCCGGTCCATCCCCGGCTGAACCTCCTGGCCGCCGCGCTGGAGGCGGCGCTGGCCTGGGGCCTGGCGGCCCTGGCGGTGGCGCGGCCTTCCCCACCGCCGCGTCCCCGCACGGAGTGGGTCACGCCGCCGGCTCCAGACCCTTCCACGGCCGTGCCCGTCACCCCCGCCGACATGCCGCCCTCCGCCCGACGCTAGGGGCGGAGTCGTTCAGCTCGGCGCCCGGCCCGCCTCCATGCTGGCCAGAAGCGTCTCCAGGGCGCCGATCTCGTCGGCCTCGGCGGCGGGCTTGTCCCAGCGGATGCGGTTGATCCTCGGAAAGCGCATGGCCACGCCCGACTTGTGGCGCCCGGAGCGCTGCAGCCCCTCGAACGCCACCTCCAGGACGAGGCCGAAGCCGCGGTCGGCGCGCACCGCCCTGACCGGGCCGAAACGCTCGGTCGTGTGGTCGCGCACGAACTTGTCGAGCCTCTTCAGCTCCTGGTCGGTGTAGCCGCTGTAGGCCTTGCCGACCGGGGTCAGCGCCCCGTCCGCCCAGACCCCGAAGGTATAGTCGGAATAGTAGGTGGAGCGGCGGCCGTGGCCGCGCTGGGCGTACATCATCACCGCATCCACCAGGAAGGCGTCGCGCTTCCACTTGAACCACGGCCCCTTCGGCCGCCCGCCCTCGTACAGGCTGTCCAGCCGCTTCAGCATGACGCCCTCCGCGGCCTGGGGGTCGCCCTCCGGCGGGTCGGCGCGGACGGCGGCGAGCCCCTCCCAACTCTCGAAGGGGATCACCGGGGATAGGTCCAGCCGCTCGCCCGCGTGGGCCGCGACTATGGCCTCCAGCCGGGCGCGGCGCTCCGCCCAGGGGAGCCCCCGCAGGTCCTCGCCCCCGTCCGAGAGGATGTCGTAGGCGCGGATTGAGACGGGGTAGGCCGCGACCGTCCTGGCGTCCACCGCCTTCCTGTTCAGCCGCTGCTGCAGGTCGCCGAAGGGCGCCACGCGCCCGTCCCGCAGCACCAGGAGTTCGCCGTCCAGCACGCCCTCGAAGCGGAGCGCCGCCATCAGGTCGGGGAAGGTCTTGGAGATCTCGTCGCCGGTGCGGCTGTAGAGCCGCTCCACGCCGCCCTCCCGGATGGCCTGGACGCGGATGCCGTCCCACTTCCACTCCGCCGCATAGCCTTTCGCGTCCAGCTTGGCGAAGTCCGATCCCTCGTCGACGGGCTGGCTCAGCATCATGGGGCGGAACCGGCCGGGCGCCTCGGCGGAGGGTCGTTCGCCGCGGCCCTCCAGCCAGGCGAACAGCTCCACATAGGGCGGATGGAGCCCGTGCCAGACCTCCTCAACCTCCGAGGCCGAGACCGCATGGCCGTAGGAGGCGGACAGGCCGGCCGCCCCGGTCTTGGCCAGGCGGGCGGAGAGGCCCACGCGCAGCTCGCCGGTGATCAGCTTCAGCATGGCCCAGCGCCCCTCGGCGTCCAGCACGTCCATCCAGCCTTCCACCAGGGCGGGGATGTCGGCCCGCCCGGTGGTGCGCAGCGCATCCACCACCTCCGGCAGGGTGGGGACGGGCGCGTTGGCGCCTCGCCTGGCCGGCCAGCAGAGCGAGGCGGCCTCCGCCAGGTCGCCGACGTAGTTGTAGCTCCAGCCGAACAGCACCGGGTCCATCCGCCCCTCCACCAGCTTCTTGATCATCGCCGGCTTGGCGGCGTGGAAGCTGAGGTCGCCGGTCAGCGAGGCGAGCGCGAAGCCCCGCTCCGGATCGGGAGCGGCCAGGAGGTAGTCGTGGATCAGCGCGAGCTTGCTGTTCCTGGAGTTGGTCAGCGACAGCCGGTTCAGGAGGTGGGCGAAGGCGCGCATGGCGGGCTCTTCAACGCGGATGGACGAAGAACGGCCACGCTCGGGGGCCGGACCGCAGCGCATTGACAGCGGGCGTGCGGCCTGGGATGCACCCCGCTCGCGCCCGCCGGGCACGCCCCAGCCCCTGCCGAAACCGCAATGACCTATATCGTCACCGACCCCTGTGTGAAGTGCAAGTTCATGGACTGCGTGGAGGTGTGCCCGGTCGACTGCTTCTACGAGGGCGAGAACTTCCTGGCCATCAATCCGGACGAGTGCATCGACTGCGGCGTGTGCGAGCC
>CAXUCS010000394.1:0-2795 GCA_964249365.1 uncultured Caulobacteraceae bacterium
GAGCGTCAGGCTCCGCGCGCGCGTGCTGGCCGACCTCGGCGACGTCGATTTCGACGCCCGCCGCCCGGCTGCCGCCGCGGACCACTACGGCCAGGCCGTCGCGGTGCTGCGCATCCGCCACGCCGGCACCTCGACGGAGGCGGCGCTGCTGCTCGACCTCGGGCGTGCGGAGCTGGCCGCCGGCCACCCGGACCTGGCGCTCGTGGCTTACGGCCGCGCCTTCGACCTCTTCCGCCTCACCCGCGGCTCGCTGGGCGGCTCGGCCGACGCGGCGGAGCCCTATTTCGACCTGCTGCTCGCCCGCGCCAGGGATCCGGCGACCGAGAAGGACGCCGCGGAACGCTTCTTCGCCGCCGCCGAGACGGTGGTCAGCCCCGCCACCGCCCAGACCGTCTCCCGCCTGGCCGCCCGCGTCTCCTCCGGCGACGACACCACCGCCGGGCTGGTGCGCGCGGTGGACGACACGCGCCGGCAGGTGAACGCCTCGGAAGGCCGCATCGCCGCCCTTCAGGCCGCCAACGCCTACGCCGGAGCCGCCAAGGCCGCAGCGGACGCGGACCTGAAGTCGCTGCAGCTTCAGCTCGCCACCGTCAATGGGGAGCTCCTCACCGCCAACCCCCGCTACGGGCAGCTCGTGAGCTCCGACGCCTCGCTCCCGACCCTGCAGGCGGCGCTCAGGCCCGGCGAGGTTTACGTTAAGACGGTCCTCCTGGCCGACCGCGGCTACGGCCTGATCGTCACCTCCACGACCGCGCGCCCCTACCCGATCGCGCTCACGCGCGAAGGTGCGGCGAAGGCAGCCGAGGCGCTGCGGGCGCCGTTCGAGGCGGAGGACAGCCTGCCGCCCTTCGACGTCGCCGCCTCCCACGCCCTGTTCGAGACGCTGTTCGCGCCGGTGCGTGGCGAGATCGCCGCCGCGCGCCACCTCGTCTACGAGCCGGACGCGGCGCTGGTCTCCGTGCCGGCGGCGCTCCTGGTGACCGACCAGGCCAGCGTGGCGATCATCAGGGACCGCCCCATGCGGGCGGACCAGCCCGACTACCGCGGCATCGCCTGGCTCGGCGCGCGGGTGGACAGCTCGCTGGTGCTGTCGGCCGCCTCCTTCCTGCAGTCGCGCGCCTTCAAGCCGTCCCATGCCCGCCGGCCCTACCTCGGCTTCGGCGACCCCGAGCTCGACCGCGCCAACAGCCAGGCCTTCGCCTCCCTGACCCGACGCTCGGCGGACGGGCTGGACGCGTCCAGGGTCTGCGCCTCCACCCGCACGGCGCTCCTGGACCTCCCGGCGCTGCCGGACACGGCGGGCGAGGTCCGAACGGTCGCGGCCCGCTTCGGCGCGCCGCAGGACACGGTGCTGGGCGCACGCTTCAACGACGCCGCGCTGCGCGAGCGCAAGGACCTCGGCGACTATCGCGTGCTGTATTTCGCCACCCACGCGCTCCTTCCCATGCCGGACGCCTGCCTGCCCGAGCCCGCGCTCGTGACCTCCGCCACCGGCGCGGGCAGCGACGGCCTCCTGGAAGCCAGCGACATCCTGAACCTCAAGCTCGACGCCGACCTGGTGGTGCTGTCGGCGTGCGACACGGGCGGCGCGGGCTCCGCCGACGTGAGCTCGACCGGCCTGCAGGGCGGCGGCGAGGCGCTGGGCGGCCTGGCGCGGGCGATGATCTACGCCGGCGCGCGGGGTCTGGTCGTCTCGCACTGGTCGGTCGACAGCGCCGCCACCGTGCGGTTGATGACCGGGCTGTTCAGCTCTGGCGCGCCCGACGCGGCCGAGGGGCTGCAGCGCGCGCAGCTCGCCCTGCAGCGGGAGGTGAAGTGGTCCCACCCCTACTACTGGGCGCCCTTCACGGTGGTGGGGGACGGAGCGCGCCCGATCCCGACCGGAGCGACGGCCAGCGTGGCCGCCCGCTAGGGTAGGGATCGGCGAAGCGACGGTCTGACAGCTTGCGAGGCGCAGGCGGCATCCGTACAGCCCCACCCATGTCGGCCGCCGGCAGCTTCCTGGTCAACCCCGCCCGCTTCATGGCGGTGTCGCGCTGGCTCGCCCCCGCGCTCGGCGCCCTGAGCGCCGTCCTGCTGGCGGGAGGGCTCTACCTCTCCATGGCCGCGCCGGACGACTACCAGCAGGGGCCGACCATCCGGCTCCTCTTCATCCACGTGCCCGCCGCGACCACCGGCATGTTCGTCTACCTGTGCCTGGGGGTGGCGAGCTTCCTCGGGCTGGTGTTCCGCCACCAGCTCGCCGACGCCGCCGCCAGGGCCGCCGCCCCGCTCGGCGCCGGGTTCACGGCGCTGGCGCTGGTCACCGGCTCGCTCTGGGGGAGGCCGATGTGGGGGACCTGGTGGGTGTGGGACGCGCGCCTGACCAGCGTGCTGATCCTCTTCCTGCTCTATCTCGGCTACATGGCGCTGCAGGCGGCGCTGGACGACGAGGCCAAGGCGGCGCGCGCCGCGGCCATCCTGGCGCTGGTAGGACTGGTCAACCTGCCGATCATCTACGGCTCGGTCTACTGGTGGAACTCGCTCCACCAGGGCGACACCATCATGTCCGGCAAGCTCGCACCCGTCTACGACCTGCCGCTCCTCCTGATGTGGGGCGGCTACATGAGCCTGTTCGGCGCGCTGTGGCTGGTGCGCATCCGCTCGGAAGTGTGGCGCCGCCGCGCGGGAGCCCGGGCCATGGCGCGGGCGCTCGCCTGATGGCCATGCCGAACCTGGACGTCGGCCGCTACGCCGTCTTCATCTGGCCGGCCTATGGGATCAGCGCCGCGACGTTGGCGGGGCTGGCGCTCGAC
>CAXUCS010000395.1:0-2782 GCA_964249365.1 uncultured Caulobacteraceae bacterium
GGTTGGCGATGGAGATGACCGGCGTAGCGACTAGCTCACCCGCTCCGCGCGGCGGCTATCGCCTGGCGCTGTCGGTGCTGGCGTCAGTCTTCTTCATGTGGGGGTTCTGCACGGTCCTGAACGACGTGCTGGCCCCGCACCTGAGGGCGGTGTTCGACCTCAGCCACAAGGAGATGGCGCTCGTCCAGTTCTTCTTCTTCGGCGCCTATCTCGTCATGGCGCTGCCGTGCGCGCGGCTGATCGAGCGGATCGGCTACAAGCCCTGCATCGTCATCGGGCTGGCCGTGATGGCGCTCGGCGCGCTCGGCTTCCTTCCGGCCGCCGCCCTGGCGTCCTTCCCCGTCTTTCTCGGGGCGCAGGTCGTGCTCGCCACCGGCGTCACCCTCCTGCAGGTGGCGGCCAACCCCTATGTCGCCGCCATCGGGCGCCCCGAGACCGCCTCCAGCCGGCTGACCCTCCTTCAGGCGCTCAACTCGCTCGGCGACACCCTGGCCCCGACCTTCGGCGGTTTCCTGATCCTGGCCCACAGCGTCTCGGGCGCGAGCCGCACGGCGGTGACGCTGACGCGTGCGCAGAAGCTCGCGGACGCCTCTGCAGTGGAGGCGCCCTACCTCCTGATCGCCGCCGTGCTCCTGGCCCTGGCGGGCCTGATCTGGCTGGCGCGGCTGCCGCGGCTGGAGCCGTATCCCGACAAGACGCGCGCCGCCGGACGGGGCATCTGGCGCCACAGGCGGCTGATGCTGGGGGTCGCCGGCATCTTCCTCTACGTCGGCGCGGAGGTCTCGGTGGGGACCTACCTCATCAGCTACATATCGGGGCCGGGCGTGGGCGACATGTCGCAGGCGTCGGCGGCCGGCTACGTCAGCGACTTCTGGCTGGGACTGATGGTGGGGCGATTCGCCGGGGCCTGGGCGATGGCTCGCGTCCGCCCGGCGACGCTGCTCGGCCTGGCGGGAACCGGCGCCATCATCCTGATCGCCGTCACCATGACCACCGCGGGACACCTCGCGATGTGGAGCATCATCGCCGTCGGGCTCTGCAATTCCATCATGTTCCCGACCCTCTTCACCCTGGCGATCGAGGGCCTGGGCCCGCTGACCGAGAAGGGTTCGGGCCTCCTGATCATGGCCATCTGCGGCGGCGCGGTGGTGCCGGAACTGCAGGGCGCGCTGGCCGACGCCATCGGGCTGAAGCGCGCCTTCGTCGCGCCGCTTCTCTGCTACCTTTTCATCCTTTACTTCGCGCTCTACGCGCGGGCGCGCCCGATCGCGGCTGCGCCTGGAACGGTTCCCGCGGCGGCTGTGGCCTGATGCGACGGAGGACGGCGGTCGTCGCCGACCAAGACCGCGCAGCCGTGAGCCCTCAGTAGCGCCAGCTCGTCAGGTCGGCGCCGGCGGGGGCCGTGTCGCGGATGCGCTGCAGGATCTTGGGCAGGTACATGACGTCGTAGCGCAGGCGCGAATAGGCGTTGGTGCGGGTGGGATCGCCGTTCCAGCAATGCTCTGCGCGATCGCCGTAGGCGACCTCGCCGCCCCAGGCCGGGTCGCGCAGGCTCTCCAGCGTAGCTTGCGCGAAATAGACCGCATCGGTGAGGAAATAGGTGTCGGCCGAGCCGACGTAGATGTGCAGCTTGCCCTTCAGCTTGGGGCCGAGGCTCGGCCAGTCGCGCTCGACGATATGGGTCAGGTCATAGTGGTCGCGCCAATACGCCGCGATTTTGGGGTCGATGGCGCCGGTCTCCTTGTCGAAGATCGGGGCGGGATAGCCGTCCGCGCCTTCCGGGCCGAACACCGCCTGCCAGATGTCGTACTGCCCGCCCGAGCGGCCGTGGTCGCCGAGCACAAGCTCCATGTGGTTGGAGTCCGCCTGGGTCGCGAGCGTGCGGCCGAGATAGTCGCGCTCGGACGGCCGCGCGATCCCCGCCGCGATCCCCTGGTCCACGTACATGTTGGGGTCGCGGTAGAGGTCGACGTTGGTGAAGCCGCGAAAGTCGATCGGGTCCGGGCAGGCCACGAAGGCGCCGTTGTACATGTCGGGATAGAAGACCTGGGTGGCCATCGCCTCCCACCCGCCGGTCGAGCCGCCGTAGGTGAAGCGCGCCCAGCCCTGGCCGAGGCCGCGGAACCGGGCCTCGATATAGGGGATCAGCTCCTTGTTGATGGCGTCGCCATTGGGGCCGAGGTTGGCGGAGTTCACCGCATAGCTGTCGTCGTAATACGGATTGGCATGCTGGATCTCCACGACCAGGAAGCGCGGGAAGTTCGGCGACACCCAGGTCTGGTAGGCCTTGTAGGCCTCCTGCTGCTGGATGCGGTTGTAGCCGGCGAGGTGGAAGCGCTCCGAATAGTCCGGCTTCAGGTCCGGGTCCGGCGGCGTGGTGCGGAACTCGGAGATGTCGTCCGGGAAGTGGCCATGGAACACCATCAGGGGATAGCGCGCGTCCGGATGGGTGTCGAAGCCGGCCGGCAGCAGCACGTGCGCGCCGAGATAGACGTCGCGGCCCCAGAACTTCGACAGGAGCGCGCTGCGGATGCGGACATGCCTGACGAAGGGCGTGTCGGCCGGCGGCGTCACCGGGGCGATCACCTGGTCCAGCACCAGGGGCGGTGGGGGTGAGGCGCCCGGCCCGAGATGCACCCGCACGGGGCGGGAGTAGAGGTTGCCGGGCTTCCTGTTCCACTGCTGGCCCTCGCCCATCTCCGGCGGCAGAGTCACCACCGAGCCGTCAGAGCGGTGGAAGGTCTCGTAGCGGTTCAGGACCGCCTGTACCGTGTAGTCGCCG
>CAXUCS010000396.1:0-2766 GCA_964249365.1 uncultured Caulobacteraceae bacterium
CCCCTCTATGTCGGAGGTCAGGGGCGCGTCGTGCTTCAGGTGGGAGGTGGCGTGCTCGCCCACGACATTGACCATGCCGGAGGAGGCGCGCTTGGCGTTGTGGATGTTCGCCAGCCCGTTGGCGAGCCCGGGGCCCAGGTGGAGGAGGGTGGCGGCCGGCCAGTCGCGCATCCGGTACCAGCCGTCGGCCGCCCCGGTCGCCACCCCTTCGAACAGGCAGAGCACGCTGCGCATCCGCCCGTTCGCCAGCGCGGCGAGGAAGTGCATCTCGGAGGTGCCCGGGTTGGCGAAACACACCTCGACCCCATGGTCGGCCAGGCTGGAGACGAGGCTCTCTGCGCCGTTCATGATCACTCCGTCGCGGGTCGCCGGCGCCGGCCGGTCAGGACGCCGCCTTCAGCCCGGCCGTTTCGCCGCCTTGTGACGCCAGGTCGGCCCTGAGCGCCTTCTTGTCGATCTTGCCCGTAGCGCCGAGCGGGATCTCGTCGCGGAACACCACTGCGTCCGGCACCCACCACTTGGCGATCCTGCCGGACAGGTGGTCCAGCACCTCCCGCGGCTCGGCGGTGCACCCGGGCTTGAGCTGGACGATGAGGAGCGGGCGCTCGTCCCACTTGGGATGGTGTATGCCGATCACGGCGGCGCAGGCGACCTTGGGATGGCCGGCGGCCAGGGTCTCGATCTCCCCGGAGCTGATCCACTCGCCGCCGGACTTGATGACGTCCTTGGCGCGGTCGGTGATCTGCATGAAGCCCCGGTCGTCCAGCGTGGCGATGTCGCCGGTGTCGAAGAAGCCGTGCTCGTCCAGGATCGAGCCCTCCCGGCCGAAATAGGCGCGCGCGACGGTGGGGCCGCGCACCATCAGGCGACCCATCGCCTGGCCGTCGTCCGCCAGCACCCCGCCCCCCTCATCCTTCAGCACGAGGTCTATGCCGAGCGGGGGGCGCCCCTGCTTCATGCGCCAGGGCATCTGCGCCTCGAAGGGCAGGGCGGCCATGTCCGCGTCCGGCGTGCCGAGCGTGCCGACCGGCGAGGTTTCCGTCATGCCCCAGGCGTGGCGCACCTCCACGCCGTAATCGTCGTGGAAGCGCCGGATCATGGCCTCGGGGCAGGCGGCGCCGCCGATCACCACGCGCTTCAAGGTGGAGAGCCCCTCGCCGGTGGCCTCCAGGTGCTGCAGCAGCGTCTGCCAGACGGTGGGCACCGCGGCGGAGAAGGTGACGCCCTCCGTCTCCAGGAGCTCGTGGACCGAAGCGCCGTCGAGCCGGGCGCCCGGCATCACCAGCTTGGCCCCGACCGCGGGCGCGGCGAAGGCCACGCCCCAGGCGTTGGCGTGGAACATGGGCACGATCGGCAGCACCACGTCGCTCGCCGAGAGACCCATGGCGTCGGCCTGCAGCACCATGAAGGTGTGCAGGAAGTTGGAGCGGTGGGAGTAGAGCACCCCCTTGGGATCGCCCGTGGTGCCGGAGGTGTAGCAGAGCCCGCAGGCCGTCTCCTCACCGAAGCGGCCCCAGGCGGGCGCGCCCGCGGCCTCCGTCGCGGGGCGGCCGGCGATCCAGTCCTCGTACATCAGGACCTGCGGCCCGGCGCCTTGAGGCCGGTGCGTCTCGTCGCCGAGGAGGATGATCCGCTTAACCGGTGTCTCGCCGGCCTGGAGCGCCGCCAGCAGCATGGGGGCGAAGCCGAGGTCGGCCAGGATCGCCCGGTCGCCGGCGTCGCGCATGATCCAGCACAGCTGGTCGGGGTGGAGCCGAGGGTTCAGCGTGTGGCAGACCGCGCCCATGCCCATCACGCCGTACCAGGCCTCCAGGTGGCGCGCGGTGTTCCAGGCCAGCGTCGCGACCCGGTCGCCGCGTCCAATCCCGAGCTCCTGCAGGGCGTGGCTCAACTGTCGCGCGCGTCCCGCAACCTCGGCATAGGTGGTGCGCACGACCGGGCCCTCGACCGAGCGGCTCACCACCTCGCGCGCGCCGTGACGCAGTTCCGCGTGGCGCAGGATGCGGTCCACCGTCAGCGGCCAGTCCTGCATCAGGCCCAGCATGTCGCTCCCTCTCCCGCTGCGGGCCGACTCGGCCGCCCGTTCGACCGGACGCGATCCTGACGACCTTCGTTTGTCGCTTCTTCTATCCCCCAGACCGGCAGTCGAGGTCCAGGGCCGCGCGCCGTGTCAGGCCGCCCCGGCGTCGGCGCGGCGTTCGGCCTGCCTCCTGGCCGGATCGCCGGAGCGGGCGAACAGCAGGAGCGCCGCCCCGATGGTCAGGACGGTGACGAGAAGGCCCATGCGCCCGGCCGGATCGAAGACGTCGAACACCGCCACGCCCGCCAGGAACAGGACGCCCAGCACGGCGGGGACGGGAAAGGCGGGCATGCGCCAGGCGGCCTCCCTCGATGCGCCCGTCCGCCGGGCCCAGAGCGCCGCCAGGCACAGGGCCGAATAGGTCGCGACATTGCCGTTGCCGAGGATCAGCACCAACACGTGGGGGTCGAGCAGGCAGCCCAGCAGCCCGCAGCCGCCCATCACCAGCGTCGCGACCCAGGGCGAGCCCCACCGGGCGTGGGTGGTCGCCAGCGCCGCGCTGACCGGCGCCGGCCACAGCCGGTCGCGCCCGGTGGCGTAGAGCTGGCGCCCGGCCATCAGCGCGATGGCGATCATGGTGTTGAAGACCGCCAGCGCCACGCCGAGGCTCATCAGCCGCGCCAGCCCCGGCCCGCCGAGCGCGGCGATCACCCCGGCCATAGGGGCCGGCGAGGCGGTCCGCGCCC
>CAXUCS010000397.1:0-2760 GCA_964249365.1 uncultured Caulobacteraceae bacterium
GCCTTTGCGCAGGCGAGCGCGGCCGCGCGCCGGGCGGCGAAGCGGGCGTTGGGCCTGGACCCGGACGCCCTGGTCGTGGGGCTCGCCGCCCTGTTCCGCCCGGAGAAGAACCTCAGGCAGCTGGTCAGGGCCCTGGCGCGCCTGCGGGAGGAGGGCGTCGCCGCCGAGGGCCTCCTGGTCGGCGACGGCCCCGAGCGGGCGGCGATCTCCGCCGAGATCAACCGCCTCGGCCTGCACGGCCACGTCCACCTGCCCGGGCTGCAGCGGGACGTGGCCCCTTATCTTGCCGCTATGGACGTCGGCGTCCTGGCGTCCACGTCGATCGAGACCCTGTCCCTCTTCGCCTTGGAGAGCATGGCGACGGGCACGCCGATGGTCATGTCCGACATGGGGGGCGCCTCGGAAATCGTCGAGGACGGCGTGTCAGGCTACCTGTTCCCGCCTGGCGACACCGACGCCCTGGTCGCCCGGCTCCGCGCCCTGGCCTCGCCCGAGCGCCGCCTGGCGTTCGGCCGCGCCGCCCGGCAAACGGTCGAACGCAGGTTCATCCACGGGCGGATGGTCGAAGAGTACGCCCGGCTGTTCGCCGCGCTGGTCGATGACGCGCCGCCTGTCGCCACTCCGGCCAGGGCCCGCGGCCGGCAGGTGGGCTGAGCGGTGGCCGGGGCTCGCGACGCGGCGCTGTTCCTGGGCGGCATGCTGGTCAGCCAGGCCGTGGCCTTCGGGAGCGGCGTGGTGGTCGCGCGATGGCTTGGTCCGGCCGACTACGGCGTGCTCAGCATCGTGCGCAACACCTACGGCCTCGTGTCCGTGCTGGCGCCGCTCGGTCTCGACCTGTCGCTGCTCCGCCACCTCGGAGCGAACGCGGGCGACTGGCCGCGCTTGGTCGCGCAGGTGGGCCGGTTGCGGCGGATCGCCGGCGGCGTGAACCTCGCCGCTCTCGTCGTCGTGGCGGCCTTCGTGGGCCCGGCGCTGCAGCACCACGTCTTCCCCTACCCTCACCTCGCCGTCTACCTGGCGCTGGGTTTCGTCGCCCTCCCCCTGACCGCGGACGTGGCGATCCTGTCCGCCACCTTCCGATCGCTGGACGCCGTGGTGTTCCAGAACCTGGCCGCGCTCTACGTCCAGCCGCTGGTGCGGGCGGGCGCGATCCTCGTCGCGCTCCTGCTCGGCTTCGGCGTCGCGGGCGTGGTGCTCGCCACCGCGGTGGGCCTCGCCGCGTCCGACCTCGCCATGGCCGTCGCGCTCCACCGCACCGTGCGCCGCCGCGCTATCGGCGGCCGCCGCTTCGACCGCGACGACGGCGAGGCGGTCCGCTCCGTCCTCCGCTACAGCCCATGGCTGGCGGGAATGCTGATGATGGCGCTCCTGCCGCGCAGCCTGGACGTGCTGGTGCTGGGCTGGAGCCGCCCGTTGAGGGAGGTGGGGAGCTACGCCGCGCTGAGCGCCATCGCCGCGGTCGTCACCCTGGCCCCTACCGCGGTCAGCCAGACCCTGGCTCCAAGGGTTGCGGGCCGCTACGCCGCCGGCGACCTGGAGGGCGCGCGCCAGGAACTGGCCCGCTATCTGAGGGTGGCGCTCCTCCTCGGCTCGCCGGTGTTTGCGGGCCTCGCCAGCTTCGGGCCGTGGCTGGATGTGGTGTTCGGGCCGAAGTACCGCTTCCAGCCCGGCCTCTGCATGATCCTGTCGCTCTCCGCCTTCGTCAGCGCCGTGTTCGGACCCATGGCCTCGTCGCTGACCATGACCGGGCGTCACCGGATCGAGGCGGCCTGGCTGGGCGTCGGCACGATCGTCTTCGTCGCGAGCGCCCTCCTGCTGGCGCCCCGCTACGGCGGCGTCGGCGTCGCCTCCGCGGGTTTGGCCGGCTATCTGATCACCAACATCGCGCGGACGGTCATATCACGGAGCGTTCTCGGCGGGCTGGACGTGGGCTGGAAGGACGCCGTCCCGCCTGCGTTATGTCTCGCGGCCGCGGAAGCCTGGCGGATGGGGGTGGAGGGCGTCGCGCCCCACACCGCCGCTGTCGGGATCGCGGCGGCCGCCGGATTGCTCGCGATCTACGCCGCGCTCTACGGTCTGGTCCTGCTCACGGCGGGCGAAAAGGCCGAGGTCGCACGCTGGTGGCGAACCGTCCGGCTCGCCTGACGCCCAAGAGCGGCAGGGTCTGACCGGCACCTCTGGATCCTCTCCTCTCAGGGGAAGGGGAACCGCGAAGCTATGGAGGGCCGACGCTGCGTTTGCTCCCGGAATCCCCCTCAGTCGGGCTACGCCGACGCCCCCCTAAGGGGAAGCATCTCGCACGACGAGACGACAGGTCAGCATCAACCGCCATGGGTGTTGGTTATGGCCACGGTCACTGCGGTCGGCGAGGCGGCCTGCTCCGCGCCTGCGCGCCCGGCGAACCTCAAGGCAGAGGTTGATGTAGCGGCGGGCGATCTCGGACCAGCCGTATCGGTGCGCCTTCTCCACGGCTTCCTGCCGCAGGCGGAGGTAGCGTTCGGGCGCGTCCAGCAGGGCCGAGATGGCGCCGGCGATGGCTCCACCGTCCGTCGCCACGACCTCCCCGCCGAGCCCGTCGCCCAGCATGTCCGGGGCGGCCACGAAGGGGCCGAGCAGCACCGGCACGCCGCTGGCCATCGCCTCCAGCACGACCAGGGGCCAGGCCTCGTTCCGCGAGGGCAGCAGGAGAAGGTCCGCCCCGCGTATCAGCCCGGCCACATCGGACCTGCGACCGAAGAACGCGACCCGGTCCCCCACCCC
>CAXUCS010000398.1:0-2752 GCA_964249365.1 uncultured Caulobacteraceae bacterium
CGCTGCTCTATCTGGTGGATGCGCCGGTCGGCGAGCTCTACCGCGACTGGAAGCCGGTTCCCGGCGCGGCCGAGGCGGAGGCCGCCAACAGCGTCGGGCTCGATCTGCTCGATCACCTGACCCACAACGTCCGGCGCGGCGAGATGCGGACCTGGTCTGGCTTCTACAACCGCCTGTTCGGCTTCGAGGAGCAGAAGTATTTCGACATCAAGGGCCAGGCGACGGGGCTCTTCAGCCAGGCCATGATCGCGCCCGACCGGGCCATCCGCATCCCCCTGAACGAGAGCCAGGACGAGCACAGCCAGATCGAGGAGTTCATCCGCCAGTACAACGGCGAAGGCATCCAGCACCTGGCGCTCACCACCGACGACATCTTCGCCACCGTGGAGAAGCTGCGCGCGCGCGGCGTCACGCTGCAGGACACGGTCGAGACCTACTACGAGCTGGTGGACAAGCGCGTCCCCGGCCACGGCGAGGACCTGGAGCGGCTCAAGAAGAACCGCATCCTGATCGACGGCAATCCGGGCGACGAAGGCCTCCTCCTGCAGATCTTCACCGAAAACCTGTTCGGCCCGATCTTCTTCGAGATCATCCAGAGGAAGGGCAACCAGGGCTTCGGCATCGGCAACTTTCAGGCGCTGTTCGAGTCCATCGAGCTCGACCAGATCCGCCGCGGCGTCATCAAGGTCGACGCCTGAGGGACGCGGCGGGAGGGCCGGCGCAGGTCTCCGGCGCCACGCGGCGACGGCAATGGACGCTGGTCGCCCTCCTCGTCGCGGCAGGGTGCGTGAACTATCTGGATCGCTCCACCCTCTCCATCGCCAACCACGACATCGCGGGCGAGTTGCACCTCTCGCCCGGCCAGATGGGCGCCTTGTTGTCGGCCTTCGCCTGGGCCTACGCCGCCTGCCAGATCCCCGTGGGCGCGCTCACCGATCGGCTCGGGCCGCGGCCCATGCTGGCGGGCGGCATGGTGCTGTGGTCGCTCGCCCAGGCGGTGAGCGGGCTGGTGACGGGCTTTGCGCCCTTCATCGCCATCCGCGCGGCCCTGGGCGTGGGGGAGTCGCCCATGTTCACCGCCGGGGCCCGGGCCGTGGTGAACTGGTTTCCGGTGCGCGAGCGCGGCCTGCCGCTCGGCCTCTTCAACGCAGCCTCCTCGCTCGGCCCCGCGATCGCCCCGCCGCTCCTCACCGCCCTCATGCTGACGCTCGGCTGGCGGCCCATGTTCGTGCTGATGGGTGTCGCCGGCCTGGTCGTGGCGGTGGTCTGGACCGGTCTCTACCGCGACCCGAAGGCGGCCAAGACGCCCATGCCGGACCTGGAGGCGATCCACGCCGGCGAGGCGCGGCGGAGCGGCGCCGCGCACGCGGCGGTCTGGCTGGCGCTGTTCCGCATCCCCACCACCTGGGCCATGATCGGCGGCCTCTTCGGCATCGTCTACGTCACCTGGCTCTACGTCAGCTGGACGCCGGCCTATCTGGAGGGCGCGCGACACCAGTCCACCGCCGCCACCGGCTGGCTGGCCGCCATCCCCCAGGCCGCGGGCTTCGTCGGCGCGTGCCTCGGCGGCGTCCTGTCCGACGGGCTCGCCAGGCTCAAGGTCGACCCGGTGCTTTCGCGCAAAATCCCCACGGTGGCGGGCCTGGTGGCCGCCGGCGCCTTCAGCGCCGCGGTCCCGTTCGCCGGCCCGCTGCCGCTGGCGCTCGGGGTGATGTCGCTGGCGCTGTTCTGCGCCTATGGCGCGGGATCGTGCAGCTGGGCGCTCGGCGCGACGCTGGCCCCGCCGGACGCGGTGGCGACGCTGGAGTCGATCCAGAACGTCGGCGGCTCCATCGGGGGAGCGCTCGCCCCGCTCCTGACCGGCCTCCTGGTGCAGGCGCAGGGCCGCTTCACCCTGGCGTTCGAGCTCGGAGCCCTCTTCGCCGTCCTGTCCGGCGTCGCTTATGCACTCGTCCGCGGCGGCGCTTACGACCGGCTGGCGTCGTCGCCGGGCTCCGCTCGACCCGTCGAGCCTCTGGAATGCGACGGCCCGCCGGACTACTAGTCCTGGTCCATGCCTATCCCATGCGCCTCCGAGACGCCCGCATGAACCGGCCAGGCCCCGGCGGAGCGACGAGTTGAGCGGCGCCCTCGTCGGCTGCCCGGATTGCGGCGCCCTTCAGGAAACGCCGCCCCCAGCCGCACGCACCGTGATCCGCTGCGTGGAATGCCGCTCGCTCCTGGAAAGCACGCACGGACGGAGTCTCCGGCTGGCCTTCTGCTGCGCCGCGGCGGCCTTCCTGCTGCTCATCCCGGCCAACTGCATGCCGTTCCTGACCACCTCCATCCTGGGCGTCTCGCGCCAGAGCGTGCTCGTCTCCAGCGCCACGGCGATGCAGAAGGACGGCTGGCCGCTCCTGGCCATCCTGATCCTCGCCTTCGTCGTGGTCGCGCCGATCCTGCGCTTCGGGCTCCTCGCCGTCATCCTCGGCGGGCTGCAGGTCGGATGGCGCCGGACGTGGTTCGGGCGCGGCTTGCGCTGCGCCAACCTCCTGCAGACCTGGGCCATGCCGGACGTCTTCCTGCTCGGGCTCCTGGTGGCCTATGCGCGGCTGCGCGCCTCCATCTCGGTGACGGTGGGGACCGGGGCGCTCTGCTTCATCGCGGTGGGCGTGCTGGCCCTTTTCACCCGCGCGGCGCTGGACAAGGGTGCGGCATGGCGGGCGATCCTGCCCCAGGCGCCGCTCCCGCCCGGAGAGGCGATCACCTGCAC